>JADHLK010000024.1 GCA_016780695.1 Alphaproteobacteria bacterium
GGCCTGTCGCTCTCAAAGCCGAGCAAACAGATATCTGCCCCCGCAGCTATCGCCGCGGCCAGCTGGGCCAGCCGATCTGCGCGCACCAGCGGCGTATCCCCGTAAAGGATCAGAACCGGCAAATTGGGGTCTGCTATCAGCGGCAGGGCGGCGCGCACCGCATCCCCGGTGCCGCGCTGTTCGGGCTGTATCGCCGGGGTCAGATCGCCTAGCCACTCGGCCAGTTCCGGCACATCCGGGCCGATCACCGGGATCATCTGTGCCGCCCCGGCTGCATGGGCCGCATCCAGCACAAAGGCCAGCATAGGCCGCCCGGCAAGGCTGTGCATGACTTTGGGCCGGGTGGATTGCATACGGCTGCCCTTGCCAGCTGCCAATATAATCGCGGTAAAGCTCATGGCCCGGTTATAGCTTGCACCTGCGCTGATTGCAAAGAAATCCGACCTGCCCACCCGCGGTTTCCCTTGCCCTTTTGGGCGGGGATGGGCTAAAGGTTGGGCCGGGTATCAGCGTCAAGGGACAGATCAGATGTGCGGCATTGTTGGATATACAGGCTCGGATACCGCAGCCCCGCTTTTGCTGGAGGCTTTGCGGCGGCTGGAATATCGCGGCTATGACAGTGCCGGTATCGCGGCGCTGGCGGGCGATCATCTGGGGTTGGTGCGGGCGGTGGGCAAGCTGGATAATCTGGCCGCCCGGCTGGCCGAACAGCCGCTGGCCGGGACTTGCGGCATTGGCCATACGCGCTGGGCCACGCATGGCGGCGTGACCGAGGCGAACGCGCATCCGCACAGTGCAGATGGCCGCATAGCCGTGGTGCATAACGGGATTATTGAAAATTATGCCGCCCTGCGCGCTGAGCTGGAAGCAGCGGGTGCGAATTTTGCCTCACAAACCGATTCAGAAGTGCTGGCGCATCTGTTCGCTGCCGGGTTTGCCAAAGGGCTTGGACCGCTGGCGGTGCTGCAAGGGGTGCTGGCCCGCATTGAAGGGGCCTGGGCGCTGGCAGCAGTCAGCCTGGATGCGCCGGGGGTGATAATGATTGCCCGCAATGCCTCACCGCTGGCAGTGGGGCTGGCAGACGGTTTTAGCCTGATCGCCTCGGATGCCAGTGCCATGGCCCAGAATTGCGGTCAGGTTCTCTATCTTAAAGATGATGATTATGGGCTGGTCACGCCAGCTGGCCCGCAGATTTATGACCGCAATAATCAGCCTGCCAATCGGGAAGCCTTGCGCATCTCGGCCAGCCCGGTGATGGTTGACAAGGCAGGCTATCGCCATTTTATGGAAAAGGAAATCCATGAACAGCCCGATTCGGTAGCGCATACTCTGGCAGCGATGACTGGCCCGGACGGCCAGCTCACTGCCGGCCTGCAGACCGCTCAGCTGAAGGCAGTCTCCGGCCTTGTCCTGCTGGCTGCCGGGACCAGCCATTATGCCGCTTTGATCGGCAAATACTGGATAGAAAGGCTGGCTGGGCTGCCGGTGGCGGTGGAGCTGGCCTCGGAATATCATTATCGCCAGCCGGTCGCTGGCCCGTTCAGCCATGCGCTGGTGATCAGCCAGTCCGGGGAATCGCTTGATACCTTGATGGCGATGCGCCATGCGGCTGCGATGGGGTTGCAGACGCTGGGGCTGGTGAATGTGCCGGACAGCACCATTGCCAGAGAGGCAGAAGCGGTGCTGCCGACCCGTGCCGGGCCAGAAATTGGCGTGGCCTCAACCAAGGCTTTTACCGCCCAGCTGACCGTTTTATTCGCGGTGGCCCTGGCTCTGGGGCGGACACATGGCAGGCTGGAAAAACAGCAGGCCGGGCAGCTGCATGAGGCGGTGCTGACCATGCCCGGGGCGATTGGCCGGGCGCTGTCCTGTGTGCCGCAAATACAACAGATAGCCAAGCAGCTGGTCTTGTCACATTCGGTGCTGTTTCTGGGGCGCGATCTGCTCTATCCGCTGGCTCTGGAAGGGGCGCTGAAGCTGAAAGAGATCAGCTATCTGCACGCTGAGGGCTTTGCCGCTGGCGAGATGAAACACGGGCCTATCGCGCTGATTGAGCCGGGCCTGCCGGTGATCGGGCTGGTCAGCCAGGATGCTCTACAAGCCAAAACCATCAGCAATCTGCGCGAGGCGGAGGCGCGCGGGGCAGACCTGTATCTGATCAGCTGTGGGGCCGCTGGCGAGCAGGTGGATTTTGCCCGCCAGATTGTAGAAATGCCTGCCTGTAATCCGCTACTGGCCCCGCTTCTGCTGGCCATCCCGGCACAGATTCTGGCCTGGCAGGCGGCGCTGGAAAAAGGCACCGATGTTGATCAGCCGCGCAACCTCGCCAAATCGGTGACGGTGGAGTAGGGGCATGAGCCCATTTTTTGAAGCGCTGGGCGGCCTGTGGCTGTTTTTGCTGGTGATGGTGGGATCGCCCGGGCCGGCCAATATGCTAGCCTTGAGCGCCGGCGCCCGGGCCGGGTTGCGCCCGGTCCTGCCGTTTATTTGCGGGCTGGTGGCTGGTAAGCTGCTTTTGAATATGTTGTTGGGTGTTGGCCTGCTTTCCCTGATGACTCTCTATCCGCAGACGGTGCAGCTGGCCAGCTGGGCCGCAGCGGGCTGGCTTATCTGGCTGGCCCTGCAAGGTTGGAGCGGCCCTTCCAGAACCGGGACGGCGGCCAGCTTGCCCGGTTTCTGGCAAGCCTTACCGGTGCATCCGCTGAACCCCAAGGCCTGGGTGATGTTGCTGCTGGCCTGGACAGAGTTCGGTCCACAGCTGGGCGGGCCAGAGGTGCAATGGCTGGTTATTCCGGCCAGTTTTGCCGGGTTTCAGCTGGTGTTTCACAGCCTCTGGGCGCTGGGCGGGGCTGGGCTGGGGCGGTATTGGCAAGACAGTGTGCTGCTGCATCGCGCCCTCAGCCTGCTGACCATCGCGGTGATCCTCTGGGCGGTGCTGCTGGCCTAGTTGGAGCTGAAGCCGGATTTCAGATTTGATTGTGAGATAGAGCCCAGATATTTGAAATTGAGCAGCAGCTGCAGCTCGTCAATATTGCGGATGTCGCGGTCGCTGCCCGGCACTCTTTTATAGTCAAGCGAGAGGGTCACACAATCTTGAAAACCGCCGGTCCAGGCCAGCTTGACGGTTGAGCTGTCACGGCGGCTTTCGCCTGAGCTGAGGTTCCAGACCTGATCAGCCTGCAAGCTCCAGCCGCCCGGTAGCTGCTGGGTGGCGGTGATTTTTGCTTCTTCCAGATCCTCAGTGGTGCTGGTGAAATAGGCACTGGATAGCTGCGCGTGGGTGATGGTAATTTTCGTATCGGCGAAATTCAGGGCCAGCGTTGAGCGGCTCTCATTCAGCTTGAAATTATGCTGGTCAGCACGCCCGGCAAAGGACAGCGAGAGAGGCCCGGGCGGGTCCAGCCTCAGCGAGGCAACATAATCAGAATAATCGGATCTGGCCTTGGCGGTCAGCCCGGTCGCGGTCTTGCCCGAAAGGCGGCGCGAAAGGCCCAGAAAGCCGCTGATTTGGCCCAGCTGGGCTGATTCTGTCCAGAGCGAAATGCCACCATCCAGCCGCGCGCCCGGCAGATAGTAATCTTCCCCCTGAAAACGATGGGTCAGGAATATATTGGCCTCATCCAGCCGGAAATCTGAGGAATCCCGGTTTGGAATATCATCGGTGCGGTCAGCCCCGCCAATATGGGTGGCTTTGAGACGGGGGGTCAGCAAAAAGGGCTGGTTGCCCAGCTTGACCTCTATCGGGGCCTGCCAGTCAGCTGATACATGGCTATGGCCGCGGCCCAGCTCGCCCAGCTTGTTTTTACCGTCTGCCCGCTGCTCAATATTGTGATAGCTGCCGGTGAAGCCTGCCTCCAGCCGGGTCCGCCCGCCGATCATCTCACGGGTCTGGATGAATTCTGTCATGCCGGTCCAGCGCTGCATCTCATGCCCGTTATCATTATCCAGCTGCAAGGCAGACAGGCGGGTGCGCATAGATGTGCCGGGCCGCGCTGTGGGCCGTTCATATTCATATTGCACGAAAGGCAGGATAGTTGGCTCCTTGTCGCGTGTATCGCTGGAAGACAGGCCCTGCATATCACTGGCGGCAACGTGGTAATAGCGCCTTCGGGTGACCTTTTCCGCGCTCAGCTTGCTTTCCAGTGATGTATCTTCCAGAAATCCATAACGGCGCAGGAAAGTATCCTGCGAGGCGCGCTGCAGCTGGCCTGCTACCCGCCAGCCCCCCTGCATCTCACCGGTCAGCCGGGCATCTATGCCAGCGACCCCTTCACGCGATTTTTTGTAGGTTTCCAGCTCTCCGGTATAAAGATTGGCATCCAGATCAAAATTGTTCCACCGCTCCCGATAGGTGATTTTGGCAGCATTTCCGCGATGCTGGAACCAGACCGGCTCTATTTCCACATCCCGGGTCGGCCCCAATACCTGAAACCAGGGCACCGACAGGACGGTGCCGAGATCGGTTGAATAGCTGTAGCGCGGGCCCAAAAAGCCGGAGCGGCGATTGACTGTCCAGTCCGGGTGGGCCAATACCGGCAACCAGAAGAATGGCAGATTAAATATATGCAGGCGCATATTTTCATGCCGGATGGTGCGGGACTGCATATCATGGACAATGCGGCTGGAGCGTATCTCCCAGATAGGCTGTTCTCCCTCGTCCCAATCGCATTTGCACGGCGTATAGCGGCCATAGCGGTAAATCGCCTGTTCCCCCTGCACCGCTTCGCCTTCCCGGGCGGCAAAGCGGGTGCCATCTTCAAAAGAGCTGATCAGGGGCCGGGCAATCATACGGGTGAATTGCTCGCTCAGCTCCATCCGGTCAGACAGGGTGGTTCCGCCATCGCCCTGAATCAGGCGAACCTTGCCGATCGCAATGGCCAGATCGGCCGCCTCATTATAAATCAGCCTGTCTGTATAGAGAGTCTCGTCCGCCTCGCGTAGAATCACATTGCCGGTGGCGATTATGACCCCTTCATCTCGGTTGACTTCAACACTGTCGGCTTCAAAATCCACCTCATTTGCCAGGCCGGGTGTGGTCTGGCCGCCAATCCAAACAAGCACCAACAAAAAATAGACTGGCAAGAAATAGGCTGGCAGAAGAAAATGTCTGAAGCGTATGCTGATCACAGGAACAAAGCCTTGGCTGAAACAAAAAAACTTTCTCTTGGGTTAGCATTTTTTCCGCTATGTTGTAAATCAGACTGCAAGGTCAATATCGCTGGCAGGGAGATAAAATAATGGGTCGCCGCCCGCTATCTGCGATTCTGGTTATAAAACACGGCGCTCTAGGCGATTTTGTGCAGGGTTTTGACGCGCTGGCCAGCTTGCGGGCCAGCTTTCCAGAGGCCCATATTTGCCTTTTGACCAGCCCGCCTTTTACCGCGCTGGCACAGAAAACTGGCTGGTTTGATGAGATAGTAACAGACCAGCGGCGCGGATTCTGGCATCTGCCATCCTTGTGGCACATTCGCAGGCTGTTTGCGCGTGGCTGGGACCGGGTGCTGGATTTGCAATGCTCGCGCAGGACGGCTGCCTATCACCGGCTGTTTGCTCAACCCTTTGGTCTGGACTGGTATGGCACGGCCAGAGGGTGCAGCCATCCATTGCCGGATTTCAGCGGCATCAATAATGCCGAGCGGATGCTGATAACGGTTGAACGGGCCGGGGCCAGCCGCCAGTCAGCTGATTTGTCCTTTCTGGCAGACCAGACCCTTTCCAGCCAGCTGGCCAGCGATTTGCCGATCCGTTTCAGCCTGCTGATCGCAGGTTGTTCTCTGGCAAAGCCGGAAAAACGCTGGCCGGCAGATCGCTTTGCTGAGCTGGCAAGGGTCCAGCTGGCGGCTTCAGTGCAGCCTGTGCTGATCGGCACCAGCGCAGATAGTGCTGCGCTGGCCCGGATTGCCGCACAGGTGCCGCAAGTGCTGAATTGGCAATCGCGCACCAGCCTGTCCGATCTGTTGATATTGTCCAGTCAGGCGGAGGCGATTATTGGCAATGATACTGGCCCGACCTTTTTAGCCGCCCGTTCCGGCTGCCCCTGCCTGATGGTTATGGGGGCGGCGACAGACCCGGCCATGTCCGCCCCGCTGGGCGCGGCGGCAGGCTGGCTGAAAAAAGACCGGATAGACACTATCAGCGTTGCAGAAGTGCTGACCGAGCTGGAACATTTAAGCAAAAAAAGCCGCTAGAAAGACGAATTCGGCTCTTGCAAAAATGCCTCCTCCTCAGTGCTGGAGGGGCGGCCCAAAATGGCGTTACGATGCGGAAACCGGCCAAAGCGGGCGATAATATCCCGGTGCCGGACAGCATAGCCATAGATGTCTTCATTGGTCAGCTTTTCAAATAGGGGCAGGGAGCTGTCCTGCACGGCCAAATCTTCAGAATGCATCATTGGCATCAGCCAGAATTGCCGCTCCGGCAGGGTCTTGGCTGCTGCTATCCAGCCCGCTGCCTGCCCTTTCAAGCTCAGCGAGAGAGCAAATTCATCGCCAGCAAAGGCGCGCGGCTGATTGCGGAAAATATTGCGTGTCATCTGGTCCAGCAGCAGAATGAGGCTAAGACAGCTCTGGTCTGCCTCTGCCCATCTGTCCAGCCGCCCGCCCAGCGCATCACCAACCAAATCGCCAAACCGGTCTTGCAGCTGCTGATCAAAGCTGTCGTCTTTTTTGAACCAGTCCTCAGGGGTCAGTTCGGTGAACCAGAAATCATGCACCTCTTGCCAATGATCGGCTTTATTTCGGGTCATGGGAGCCCCCCCTTTTGCTATTTCAGTATCTTGCCCGGATTGAGCAGATTTTTTGGATCCAGCAGCTGCTTGATTTGCTGCATCAGATGCAAGGCCACCGGGTCCTTGGTGGCGGCCAGCCTTGCTGCCTTGCTGACACCGATGCCATGTTCAGCACTGATCGAGCCGTTGAATTTAGCCAGGCTTTCATAGACTGCCTCTACCAGCGCAGGCCGTTTCTGTTCCCAGGCCGGATCACCGCCCGGCTTTTCATAGAGATTGAAATGCAGATTGCCGTCTCCCATATGGCCAAAGCCGCAAATGCGGGTGGTCTCGCAAATCGCCCGCACCCGCTGGCTGGCATCCTGATAAAACGCATCCAGATCAGCGACCCGCACCGAAATATCGCTATTGACCGGGTTCTGCACCTTATTGGAAATATCCGGGGCTACTTCGCGAATATCCCAGAGCTTCTGGCGTTGGGTTTCATTGGCGGCGAGGGTGGCATCTGTAATCAGCCCGTCCTCAAAAGCCTCTGCCAGAAATGCCTCCATCAGCCGGTTCATCGGTGTCGCCCCGTCAGCCTCTGCCTCTCCCAGAGCCGGGTCAGAGCTGGCAATCTCCATCAGCAGGATAAACGGATGCGCCTCAGCCAACGGCTTCTGGGTTTGTGGAAAATGCTCTAGCACCGCATCCAGCAGCACGGCGGGCAATATCTCAAAGGCTTCTACCTGATCGCCTGATTTTGCCTGCAAGCGGCTGAGCAGGGCAACCCCGTCTGCCACCGACCGAACCCCGGCCAGCGCGGTGGCCCGTGCTTTTGGCAGGGAAAATAGCTTCAGCGAGGCCGCCGTAATAACCCCCAGCGTGCCTTCTGCCCCGATAAACAGATTTTTCAAATCATAGCCGGTATTGTCTTTGCGCAGCGCGCTCAGCAAATTCATCACCTGCCCATTCGCCAGCACAACCTCCAGCCCCAAGCAGAGATCGCGCGCATTGCCATAGCGCAACACATTCAGCCCGCCCGCATTGGTGGACAGGTTGCCGCCAATCGAACAGCTGCCTCGGGCTGCCAGATTAAGGGGGAAATAGAGGTCTGCTGCTTCGGCTGCTTTTTGTAAATCTTCCAGCACACAGCCAGCCTCGGCGACCATTGACCTGTTTTCCACTGACAAACCACGGATTTGGTTCATCTTGCGCAAGGATAGCAGCAAGGATGCGCCGCTTTTGTCCGGGATGCCGCCGCCGACCAGCCCCGTATTGCCGCCTTGCGGAACAATCACCTGATCATGGGCGTTTGCCCAGCTGAGCAGCTGGCTGACCTGTTCGGTGGAGCGCGGCGTTATCACCGCCTGAGCCTTGCCCTGATAGACTGTGCGCCAATCTATCAGATAGGGCTGCATATCGGTATCGCTGGCAAGGATATTTTCTGATCCCAGCAGGCTGGCAATCTGGTCAAGGGCAGACATCAGGCGGTTTCTCCGGCAAAAAAATGGCAAAAGACCTTGTTTGATTAACTTATGCTGCTTTGCAGAAAACTCAAGCCTTTGGCGAGGCCGCCCGCCGCAGCCGGTCATTGATGGCCGCACCCAGCCCGTCCTCTGGTATCGGGGCGATGGCAATCCTCTGGCAATCTGCGGCATCTGCTGCGTGCAACAGGTCAAACAGCCGGGCGGCCGCTTCTGTCAGGTCGCCGCTTTCCGACAGGGTGACATCACAGGCCGGGGCCAGCCTCCCAAAGCCGATCAGCCACTCCCCCTGCTGGGCTGTAATTGCATTGAGCCGCAACGGTTTTTGCGGCGCATAATGGCTGGCCAGCTGGCCGGGTGAAATAGGTTGGCCGGGTGAGCTAGGTTGACCGGGTGAGCTAGGCTGGCCGAGCGCAGTCAGCATTTCTGCGGTGACTGGCCCCGGGCGCAGGATTACCGGCCGGTCGCTGCGGGCATCAATTATCGTTGATTCCAGCCCTTTTTCACAAGGCCCGCCATCCAGTATCAGCCGCACCTCTCCGCCCAGCCCGGCGGCAACATGATCGGCAGTGCTGGGGCTGAGCTGGCCGCTGGGATTGGCTGACGGGGCAACAATCGGGGCCCCAAGCTGCGCCAGCAGCTGGCGGGCCAACGGATTGGCCGGCACGCGCAGGGCAATGCTGTCCAGCCCGGCGGTTGCCAGCTGGCTGACCGGGCAATCGGGCTTTTTTTCCAGCACCAGCGTCAGCGGCCCGGGCCAGAAGGCGGCCGCCAGAGTTTCGGCCAGCTGCGTTGGCTTGCCCAGCCGAAAAGCAGCTTCTGCATCGCTAATATGGGCGATCAGCGGGTTAAAGGCTGGCCGGCCCTTGGTCTGATAGAGCCGGGCAATAGCGCCGCTGTTGCTGGCCAGCGCACCCAGCCCATAGACGGTCTCGGTCGGAAAGGCGACCAACTCACCAGCAAGCAGCAGATCGGCCGCGTCTGCCAGCACTGCCCGATCGGCCGCAAGGCTGGCATCCGGGGACAGTTTTTTTATCTCAGTGGCAATCATCGGCGGAGGTCATTTGCAAATCAGCTGGCACAGGGGTTTGGTTTTGGCTGTATAGATCGGCCCACCCATGCTATGCAATGGGCTATGTGTGGCCGCTTTACACTGACTAGCACAAATGAGGCGCTGATGCAGCGTTTTGGTGTCGCACTCGAAGCGGGGCTGCAGCCGCGCTATAATATCGCGCCCGGCCAGCAATCGGTGATCCTCACCGCGCGCCCGCAAAGACAGGCCAGTCTGGCCCGCTTTGGCATTGACGGGCCGCAAGGCAAAATGCTGATCAATGCCCGCTCTGAGACAATAGCTGAAAAACCCACCTTTCGCGGGGCTTTTGCAGCGCGCCGCTGTCTCGTCCCGGCAAGTGGCTGGTTTGAATGGCAGGAAAAAAATCCGCAAGGAAAACATCCTTGGTATATTTGCCTGACAGATCAAAGGGTGATGGGGCTGGCAGGCTTGCTCTTTGCTGATCAGCAGGGCGGCGACCAGTTTGTTATTGTGACCGCGGCGGCAGACGGGCATCTGGCAAAGCTGCATCATCGAACGCCGCTGGTCTTGCCCGCGAGCGGCTGGTCAGACTGGCTATCCGGCCCGGCCAGTGCCGCCAGCCAGCTGCTGGCCAGCCCAGCAGCCCGCTATTTTGATGCCTGGCCGGTTAGCCACGCTGTTGGCAAGGTTGCCAATGACCATGCCGATCTGATCATGCCGGCCAAGCAAGAGGATACAGATTTATTTGCCCGGACCTCAGAGGCTGGGACTTCAGAGGCTGGCTAGCCAAACCAACATTCAAGCCAGAGTTCTAACTGGTGCTCCTTGCCGCTTTTTCGCTGCGTAAATATGCCAGAGCATCAGCGCGCCAGCCCCGCGCACTGGCCGCCAGCGCTCAGCCATCCTATCCATCTGGTCAGCTTTTGGCCGGCTATTGAGCTGTTTCAGCAGGCGCATCCCTTCTTGCAGGGCCAGGTCATTGCCCGGCCAGGCATCAAAATCAGCCAGCGCAAAAAGCCGGTAATTATCAGCTGTCCAGTTGCCTATTCCCCTGATCTGGGTCAGCCGGGCTTGTACCTCGATACCTGCCATCTGGCCGAGTTGGGTAAGGTTAAGCTGTCCTGACTGACAGGCTTTGGCCAGATCAATCAGATATTCTGCCTTGCGCCGGGAAAGGCCCAGCTCCAGCAACTCATCTGGCTGGCGGGCAGACAGCGCCGCCGCCCCGGTCCAGCTGGCCGCCTGCAGCCTTTGCCAGAGCGTTTCGGCCACCGCCCGCGATATTTGCTGGCCTAGAATGATACGGGCCAGCGCGCTGTAGCCCGGCTCTATCATCCGGTCCGGCGGGTCGCCAAAGCGGCTGCGCGCGGCGGCCATGTCCGGGTCGAGGTCGGCCAGCCTGTCCAGCGCGGCGGTCAGCTGATGGTCAAAAAATCCCGGCATGGTCCTGCTTTTCTGTGCGCAAAATTGCAACGCGCAAAATTAGTAACTTGCTATGGCAATTCTAGATCGGTAAGTCTGAAGCAAACAAGCAAGGATGGCAGTTATGAATAAAAATTCATATATTCCAGTTTGGGATTTACCCTTGCGGGTCTTCCACTGGCTGTTTATGGCTGCGATCATCGGGGCGATTATTTCCGGCAAGGCTGAGCAGCTCTGGCTGCATGAACGCTTTGGCATGGCCGTAATGGGGCTGGTCGGGTTTCGCCTGATCTGGGGATTTATCGGCGGGCGCACCGCCCGTTTTGCCCATTTCATCAAAGGCCCGCTTCAGGTTCTGGCAGTGCTGCGCGGGATTCTGGCTCGCCGCTCAGAAAAGCATATCGGCCATTCTGCCCTCGGCGGCTGGGCGGTGCTGGCCTTGCTCTTGATACCGCTCTGGATGGCGGTGACCGGCTCATTTTCCACAGACGGGATTTTATTTGACGGGCCGCTGGCCCATTTGCTGCCCGGTCAGGGCAAGCTATTTGCTGAGCTGCATGAAGGCGGCGAGCCGCTGTTATTCCTGATTATTGTGCTGCATCTTCTGGCGCTGGCCGTTTATTGGTTCTGGCTGCGGAAAAATTTGATCAAACCGATGGTAACCGGCCAGGGGCAGGCCGCAGCAGAGCAGGCCGCAGAGCAGGGGGCAGGGCTCTCCGCCAGCCGTCAGGTTTTCGGGCTGGGGCTGTTGGCCTTATGTCTGGTGCTGGGCCAGCTGGCGGTTGCGTTCAAGCCCGGTTTATTCTGAGGTGGGTTTATTCTGAAGTGGGCTTTTTGAAACAGCCTAGTTTTTATAAGCGAAATGACAGGATTTGCAGCTGCCGCCAAGCGCTTGCAAGGCCCCGCCGATCTCGGCTTTTTGGCCTGCCTCGGCCAGCTCAGCAATACGCAGCGCGGCGGCCTTGTTAGCGGCGGCCTTATCCTTGAAATCGTCAAAATTCTGCCAGATGGCAGGGCTGGCCCCGCGGCTGTCACTGCCAGCCGGGAAATATGCCGCCATTTCATCAGCCCAGCTGGCAATCTGGCGGGCATTTTGGGCAATTCCGGCCATATCACCGGCCCCTATCAGGCTGGCAATCGCGCGCATTGCCTGATTATTGGCCTTGAAATTGGCTTGCCGTTCCTCTATCGGGCCAGCCTGGGCAGCGGGCATTAAAAAAACAACAAGCAGGAAGAACAGGGCTGGCAAGCGCATGGGAGTCTCCGAAAAAAAGGATTTGGTATAACACTCTTTTGCTTATAGCATCCAGTTTCAATACTGGATCAGTCCGCTGGCTGCCGACAAGCCGAAAAATCTTTCCATCGGCCAAGCCAGTTACAAAAAAAGAGTGAAAAATGCCGCCAAATCTGATTGGTGCCGGGCTGACCCTGATAACGGTTGCCTTTGGCTTATGCACCGGAATTCTGGTTAAGCTCTTGGGTGACAGCATGCCCTTGCTGACGGTTTTGTTTTTCCGTTTCTGGCTCTCCTTGCCGCTGCTTTTTCTGGGGACCTGGATTTTGCGCGGGCCGGATATGCTGAACATCACCGCCCGCAAGCGGATGCTGGTGCGAATAATTATCGGATTTACCACTATGTTTTGCTGGTTCAGCGCGGTGCGGGTCATCCCGCTGGGTGAGGCCACCGCCCTGTTCAACAGCTCTATTCTGTTTGTCACGATCCTCTCGCCCCTGATGCTGGGCGAGAAGGTTGGCCCTTACCGGTTGGGTGCGGTGCTGGCCGGGCTGGCCGGTGTTTGGATGATTGCCGCCCCGGGCGGGGTGGCCTGGCAGATGGGCAACCTTTATGCGCTGACCGGGGCAGTAACAGGCGCGTTCCTGTCTGTAACGCTGCGCCGTCTGGGAAAGAGTGAGTCACCGGCGAGCGTTGCCTGCTGGTATAATTTTGGCGGCGCGCTTATTGTGCTGGCCGCGCTGATGGTCATGCCGCAGGGATGGGCGACACCGGCAGATACACGGGAATGGCTATTGCTGATAGGATTGGGGATTGTAGGCTCGCTGCTGCAATTCACCCACACAGCTTCTTATCGGTATGGGGAGGCGGTGATAGTGGCCAGCCTGCGCCATATGCAGATGCCGATTGCGGCGCTGGTTGGCTGGCTGGCCTTTTCCGAGACGCTGGAAGGTCATGAATTAGCAGGCGGGGCGCTGGTTTTGGCAGCGTCCTGGTTCATTATCTGGCGGGAATTTCAGCTTTATCGCCAACGAAGATTGCAAAAGCAGGCGGGCCCGGCTATGTCAATGCGTCAGGATTCAGAGAATTAGCCAGAATACCCGCCAAGCCATGACCGGGCGGGCAGAAAGGAAGCAAACCCATGTCCGGGATAATCTTGCGCGTGATGGGCGAGAGCGACATTTATCAATTTGCCCTTAATCGCGCCGACCCGCCCAAGGCAGCAGATGCGCTGGCAGATAGCCGCGACCGGCTGAACCGGGCCGGGCATCTGCTGGATGCAGAGCAGATGCAGAATTGGCAGGCGGCTGATGAAGCGCTGGTAGAGCGGGCGGCGGCAGAGTTACTCGCCGATACCAGCCTGCCGGATAACAGCCTGACGCTGATTTTGCTGTTGCGCGAAAAATGGCCGGTGGGCAGCAAGGCCAGATATAGGCTAACTGCTGAGCGGGCCGGGGCAGACTGGACCTATCTGGAAATTATCTGCGCGCCAGTGCCGCTGTCAGGATTGGATGAGGAAGCGATTGCCGAGGCAGAACGGCTGGCGCTTTCCAGCCAGATTGCCGGGCTGCGCCGCACCCGCAAGCGTTTTGCCGCCTCCAGTGCCTTGCACGGATTTTTGCAGCAAGTCAGCTAGCTGGCCAGCTCCGGCAGATTACGGAACAGCTCCAGCGCTTCTGGGTTGGCCAGCGCCTCGATATTGCGAACAG
>JADHLK010000025.1 GCA_016780695.1 Alphaproteobacteria bacterium
AGCCATCGACCAGAATTTCATGCTCAAATTGCTCAGCCTTGACGATCTGGATCTTGTTTTCTACCAGAAAGCCGCGAATGGCAGCTTCGCCTTGGAGCGTATGATGCCAGAATTCTGAATCCGAATTGGAAGGCGCGCCCGATACCAGCTCAAATGCCTTGCAAAAAGCCAGGAAAATCAGCTCCGGCTTTTCTGCCCCGGTCCAGGCGGTGCGTCCCAGCGTGCGCCAGATATCGCGGTTCATCTCTTCATAGACTTGCGGGATTCGCTCAAAGAACAGCCGGTGCAGGCCAATATCATTCACCTGGCTATCCATCTTCTGTTCTTTATGAATATCAATCGCAGAAAAAGAGCCGCAGACCGGGCAACCCGTATCGGAAAACTTGTCTTTCAGATAGACATGGCTGCAGCGCAGCCCCCCGTCCAGCTTATTGTCACACAGATAGAAACTGGATTGCTCATCCAGCGGCTGCTGGGCAATCCATTCAAAGCGGTTCTTGAATTTCAGATAGGAGCCACGATGCGACCAGAGCGACCATTGCAATTTTTCAACCGGCCCGAAAGTGGACCAGTTGGAGCTGACATCAATCACCACACAGGTATCTTTTTCCGCTGCTGACCGCAGGCCGCGCCCAACAGACTGGCCCCACAAAACCTTGGAAAGTGTGGGGCGCATATGCACGATGATATTGCAATGCGGATTGTCCCAGCCCTCTGCCAGCACACCCACGGAAACCACAGCCTCAACCTGGCCAGACGCATGATCAGACAGCATCTGCATACGCTCTTTTATCGGGGTGGAGGCGGTGATCAGCGAGACTGACAAGCCCATCTCCTCAATCGCCTCAACCGTTGTTTCTGCCACCGTGACATCCGGGCAGAACCAGGCCGAAATCGGCTTCGGGCTGACATTTTTGCGTTCCTCTGCATAAATCGCACACGCATGGCTGATCATAGAAGATTTAATAATCGCCGGGGCCAGCTTGGCAACCGGAAAATCGCCGCTGGAAATATCAATCGAGGCCAGTTCCAGATCATGGATAAAATGCGGACGATAGCGCGGGCGGACCAAAATCCCCTCATCAAACAGCTTGTCCATATCCGCCCCGTCAATGATCGCATCAAAGGCAAGGCTCAGCTGGTCACGCTGATCAGCGGTGCGCCGCTCAGGTGAAGCGGTCAGTCCCAGCAGATGCGCATCATCGCGCCCGCGCTCCATAAAGCAATCCAAAATCCGCTTATAGCCAGTTCCGTTCGGCGAGACCCGGTGCGCCTCATCAATGATCACCAGCTTGGCCTGCTCCACCGCCTCATCCAGAATATCACGGGCGCGGGTGCTGGTAGAGAGCAGCACATCATAGCCGTCAAAGGCCCGTTCAGTATGGTTCAGACCCAGCTTGCGGACCCGGTGTTCCTTGGCAAGGGCCTGTTCCAGCTGCTCCAGCAGAACCAGCCGGTGACACAGCACAATGACTTTTTCCCCGGGATAGAATTGCCGGATAATCTCTGAAGCGAGAACCGTTTTGCCTGCCCCGGTTGGGGCCTTGATAATAAAACGGCGATGCGCCTTGAGCAGATCCTCAAAGCCGTCAATAATCCCCTGCTGCCATCTGCGAAGTTGCATAGCTGACCAAAAAAATCCCGATCCTGACAAAGCCTGTCTTGCAAGTCCCACCACCCGGCCGGTCACAAGATGGTCAGTATAGACAAGTTTTTTTGAATAATCTGCAACTAATATAAAAAAAGTGACCCATCCGCAGGGAGCCAAAAGGACCAGGCAGGCAGACCCGTCTTGGCTAATAGATTACCACCGAGCGGATAGACTCACCGGAATGCATGAGATCAAACCCCTTATTGATTTCCTCCAGCGACAGGCTATGGGTGATCATCGGGTCAATATCGATACGGCCTTGCATATACCAATCGACAATTTTTGGCACATCCGTGCGCCCGCGCGCACCGCCAAAAGCCGTGCCGCGCCAGCTGCGCCCGGTCACCAGCTGGAACGGGCGGGTGGAAATTTCCTGACCTGCCCCGGCGACACCGATAATAATCGATTCGCCCCAGCCCTTATGGGCACATTCCAGCGCCACCCGCATCACATCTGTATTGCCGATACATTCAAAACTGTAATCTGCCCCGCCGCCGGTCAGCTCAACCAGATGGGCTGTCAGATCCCCTGTAACCTCACTTGGATTGACAAAATGGGTCATGCCAAAACGGCGGCCCCATTCCTGTTTGTCCGAGTTCAAATCCACCCCGACAATCATCGCCGCCCCGATCATCCGCAGTCCTTGAATTACATTCAGGCCAATACCGCCCAGCCCGAAAACAACCGCTACACAGCCCGGCTCTGCCTTGGCCGTATTGATCACCGCCCCGATACCGGTGGTGACCCCGCAGCCGATATAGCACACCTTGTCAAAAGGCGCGTCGGATCTGATTTTCGCCAGCGCAATTTCCGGCAAAACGGTAAAATTGGCAAAGGTGGAGGTGCCCATATAATGATGGATTTTCTGCCCTTTATAAGAAAAGCGGGACGACCCGTCCGGCATCACCCCTTGGCCTTGAGTCGTGCGGATAGCCTGGCACAGATTTGTCTTGGGATGCAGGCAATAATCACATTCCCGGCATTCCGGCGTATAGAGCGGGATCACATGATCGCCCTCTGCCAGGCTGGTGACCCCGCTGCCCAGCGCGCGCACAATGCCGGCTCCCTCATGGCCCAGAATGGCCGGGAACAGCCCTTCCGGGTCAGCCCCGGAGCGGGTGAACTCATCTGTATGGCAAATGCCGGTGGCCATAATCTCTACCAACACTTCGCCAGCCTTTGGCCCTTCCAAATCCAGCTCTACTATTTCCAGCGGCTGGCCTGCCTCAAACGCGACCGCGGCACGGGTTTTCATCGCTTTGCCCCCTTTTTCTGCTCTGTCTGAAAGAGTGTCAGCCGAAGTTGCAAAGGTCAAATCAAAAAGCTGCCGGTTTTTATGGCCAGCGCATACAAGGCTTGTTTTGGCCAGACATCAGGCCAGCAGGCTTGCCTTGGCAAGCAGAAGGGCTTATCGCTAGAAGGGGGCGCGTTTTCCCTTGTTTGACTCAACCGGTTAAGAATCGGCCATTTGCACTATGTCTTCCAGCCCTGTCCTGTCCGTTGGCCCGGCCCCGCTGCATTTTTTATTGCCTGTCAAGGAACGTTTTACCGCCTCCAATGCCGGTGCGGTGGCCCAGGTGGTGCGCGATATGGCCCGGTCCAGCCATTATCGGGATCAGCTGGTGCTGGGCCAGGACCCGCAGGGGCCAGTGCTGGCCAACCTGCCTTTTCAGCCGCTGCAGCCAAGGCGCGGCTTGCTGAGGGGGCGCAATCTGGGGTTGGCGGCGGCCTATCTGGACTGGCTGGACGGACAGGCCGAGCTGCCGGGCCTGCTGGAAGTGCATGGCCGCTGCCATGTCGCCGCCTATATTGCCAAAAGGCGGCCTGATCTGAAGATTGCGCTGTTCCTGCACAATGATCCAAGAGAGATGCGCGGCGGCACCCGGCTGGCTGAGCGGCGTTGGCTGCTGGATAATCTGGCCGGTATTTTCTGCGTCTCGGACTATATCCGGCGCTGTTTTCTGGAGGGGCTGGAGGACCGGGCGAACATCGCCAAAGTAAAGGTCACGCCGCTGGGGGTGGACCGGCCGGTGAAAAAAAGGCCGATAAAGAGCAAGACCATCGTGCTGGTCGCCCGCATGGTTCCAGAAAAAGGGGTGCTGGAGACGGCTGCCGCCTGTGCAGAGATTCTGCCTGATTTTCCGGAATGGCGGCTGCAGCTGGTGGGCGCGCGCGGCTTTGCCAATACAGATCAATCCAGCTATGAGAAACAGGTTGCCGCCTGTGTGGCAAAGCTCGGCCCGCAAGCTGAGATGACCGGTTTTATCCCAGCTGATGAGGTGCAGGCCCGCCAGCTGCAGGCGGCGATTTGTGTTGTGCCCTCGCTGTGGCCTGAGCCGGCCTCACGGGCGGTTCTGGAAGCGCTGGCCTGTGGCTGTGCGCTGCTGACCACCCGGCGCGGCGGGATACCAGAACGGGCCAGCGGGCGGGCGCTGATACTGGATGACCCAAAGCAGCAGACCATCGCAGCCGCCTTGCGCAGCTGGCTGGCCGACCCGGCAGAGCTGCAAAAATGGCAGGACCGGGCCTGGCAGGATTATCCGTTCAGCTTTGCCGCCATGGCCAAGATGGCTGATCAGGCGCGGGCCGATATTTGCCGCTAGAGCTGGCCTTCCTCTTCCAGCACCTTGCGGGCAGCGCGCATACATTCCAGCCCCTGCGGCACGCCGCAATAAATGCCGACAACATGAATAATAGCGCGGATTTCCTCTGCCGAGACACCGTTTTTCAGCGCCCCGCGGCAGTGAATTTCCCATTCATGCATTTTGCCCAGCGCGCCGATCATTGCCAAATTCATCATTGATCGGGTTTTGGCCGGGATTGCCTCATCCCCCCAGCCAAAGCCCCAGCACCAGGCGGTCATCGCCTCTTGAAAGGGTTTGCTGAAACTATCTGCATTTTCCAGCACACCATCCACATACTCTGCCCCCAGCGTTGCCTTGCGCTGCGCCAGCCCCTTGTCAAAATAGGACTCCATCACTTTTTCCTTTCCTTGCCTGAAATCATTTTCCTGAGCTGTATCCTAACCGCCAGAATAGGCCGGGGCCAGTCGGACCGCAATGCCGGGCAAACTTAATTTCCAGCGGTTTTTCACGGCTGGAACGGGCCGCACTGACGCGCCAACGGCAGAATGGCGTATTATGGATATTTTTTGGCTCTGAATGGCTTGACAGATAAGGCATTTCGCAAAAATCTGGCGTTATGAATACCCCTTTTTCAGGCGAGAGGGTCGCTATGCAATTTGAGATTTCGCACCAGAACGGGCAGCTGTGTCTTTTTGCTGAGCAGGAGGGCCGCAAAAAACATCTGCCAGCCCTGTGGCTTCGTGAGCGCGCGCCGACAGCAGATCAGATTGACCGGCGCACCCATCAACGCCTGATCAACCCGCATGAATTTGATGATAGCCTATGCCTGACTGATGCCCGCCAAGAGGCAGACGGGCTGCATCTCACCTTTAATGACGGCTATCGGGCGCGGTATGATTTTAGCTGGCTGGCCCAGCATATTGACCCGCCGCTGCGGCTGCCGGAAAAAAAGCTCTGGCAGGCTGATCTGGCCCCGCTGCCCCGCTTTGTCTGGGCTGATATTCAACAGCCGGACGGCCATTTGGCCGCGCTGCAGGCCTATCTTGAATATGGCTTTATCATTCTGGCTGAGACACCCACCGAAAAATCCAGCCTGCGCAAGCTGGCCCGCCATTTCGGCCATATCCGTACGACTAATTTCGGCCAGACTTTTGAGGTGCGCACCCACACAAGGCCCAATGATCTCGCCTATCAGCCGATTGCTCTTGGCCCGCATACGGACAATCCCTATCGAGAGCCAACACCGGGTATCCAGCTGCTGCATTGTCTGGTCAATGATACCAGCGGCGGCCTGTCTACGCTGGTTGATTCGCTGGCCTGTGCCGAACAGCTGCGGGCTGAAGACCCGCAAGGCTATCAGCTGCTGGCTGACTTGCCGGTGCGCTTTACTTTTGATGATGCCAAGGTCAGCATTGCCACAGAGCGGCCTATTCTCGCGCTGGACCCGACCGGCCAGCTGCTGGGGGTGCATTACAGCCCCCGTCTTGACTGGTTGCCATTGGTGGATGAGGTGTCGCTGAAGCTCTATCACCGGGCGCGTAAGCGGCTGGCCAGCCTGTTCAGTGATGCCGCCTATGAGCTGCGCTTTCGCCTGCAGCCGGGGGAATGTATGATGTTTGACAATAACCGGGTTCTGCATGGCCGCACCGCCTATGACCCCAGCGAAGGATACCGGCATTTGCAAGGCTGCTACATAGACCGGGACGGGCCGGAAAATCTCTATTGCCGGATGCGCCGTGATGGTATCTTAGCGCGTACAGATTTACTGCGGACTCCTGAAAGGAGGTCAGGTAATGGCTGAACCACAGCTGGCCAGCTTTCGGCGCATGGATGCCGGCACCAGAGCAGATTATGAATTGCTGCATAAAAAGGAACAGGCCTATATTGAGGCCTTGCCGGGTCGGCTTATCGCTGCCTTGCACAGGCTGGATGACAGCCTCGCCGGTTATCAGGTCTCGCGGCTGGAACATTCGCTGCAATCAGCCAGCCGGGCAGAGGCGGACGGGGCTGATATTGAGCTGATTGTCGCAGCGTTGATCCATGATCTGGGCGATGAGCTGGCCCCGGAAAACCATTCCCAGCTGGCAGCAGCCATTATCCGGCCCTATGTGCGCGAGGAAGTCTGGTGGATTCTGGACAAGCATGGCGCTTTTCAGATGAAATATTATGCCCATCATCTGGGGCTGAATCCGGATGAGCGCGAGCGCTGGCGCGGCCATAAATGGTTTGCCTCTTGTGAAAAGTTCTGCCGGGATTGGGATCAGATGTCCTTTGATCCGGATTATCCGTCCAAGCCGCTGGCCCATTTTGAGCCAATGCTGCGGGAGATATTCTCCCGCCCGCCCTTTGATCCGGCTATTATTTGCGAGACGGCCTAATCAAAAAAGGCGCGCGCCGCCGCTAGCTCTTCTGCGTTATCAATATCCTGATGAATGGAGGGATCAGGCCAGCCCAGCGCGTTCAGGGCGGCTGGATAATGTGCCAGCAGGGCCCGCCCGCCTGTATCCCCTGAAAGGCTGGCCAGCTCTTCAAAAAAGCTGCGCCCCCAAATGACCGGATTGCCCCGCCGCCCGTCAAAACTGGGCAGGGTGATGCGCGACTGGCTGTCTGCCAAACCCTGATGCGCCGCGATAAGTGCCTCTATCAGGTCACTTTTCACAAAGGGCATATCCCCCAGCGCGACCAGCACCGCATCAGGTTGCCCAGCAGATTGCCCAGCAGATTGCCCAGCAGATTGCCCAGCAAATTGACCGGCAGATTGTCCGGCAGCCCCCAAAGCCACCAGCCCGACCCTTATCGAACTGGCCTGACCAGAGGCAAAATCAGGATTGCGCACCAGCCGCACCGGCAAGCCTTCCAGCACAGCAGCTATCGCATCTGGCTGCGGGCCGGTCACCACGACAATATCGGTTAGACCGGCTGCTGCCAGAGTCTGGGCCGCATGGCGCACCAGCGCCGCCCCATCCAGCTCAGCCAGCATCTTATTCTGATCTCCCATCCGGCTGGATAGCCCGGCCGCCAGCAGCACCGCGCCCATCCGCCCGCCAGCGGGTTTTTGGGCCCTGGCCAGTCGGCGCGGCAGCGGACGCGAGGCTATCTCCATCAACAGGCCGCCATGCGCCATTGCAGCGATTTCTTCGGTATCGGCTGGCAGGCCGGCAAGCAGCAAATGCAGCACCCAGTCAAACCCGTTCAGGCGGGGCGAGCGCGCACAGCCCGGCATCCCAATAATCGGCACATTCCCCAGCCCTCCCAGCAACAAAAGATTGCCGGGGTCAACCGGCAGGCCCAGCCGGGTCACCTCCCCGCCAGCCGCCTCTATCGCAGCTGGCACTACATCACGCCTGTCCATTACAGCTGAGCCGCCGCAAATCAGCACCAGATCAGCCTGATTGGCGAGGGCGGCCTGAATGGCAGTGGCAACCTCAGCCACCGCATGGCCGGTTACATAGCTGTCTGTCAGATGGCTGCCAAGTGCCTCCAGGCGGGCGCGAGTGACCTTTTCCGTGGCAGTCAAAACGGCTTTTTGGATGGCGCTGACCTGAGTTTGGATAAGCGCTGCCTTGCAGCTGGCAAGGGTTTGAAATTCCAGCAAACTTCCCTTTTTCAAGAGTTTTTCGGCCGCCTCTATCACGGTTTCCGGCAGGGCAAAGGGAATGATTTTCAGCGTTGCCAGCATCTGGCCCGGCTCCAAGAGCTGATTATGCTGGACGCTGGCCAGCGTCAGCCCCTCATCGAGCGCATTGAAGGCGGCCAACAGCTGGCGGTCAAGGCGGGCCAGCCCCAGAGCCGAGACGGTGAAATTCACCCGCCCGGTCGCTGCCTCACCGGTTTTGATCGCTGCCCCAGCTATCAGCCTGGCCAGCCGCGCCGCTGCCACATCTTCGGCCACATCATGCGGTCCGAGGCGGGCGACTGTTACCTCGCTGAACCCGGCTTGCTGCAGGCGCGTAATATCCTGGCTGTCCAGCACCCGCCCCTTGCGCAAGCGGCCATCCGGCAAAGGCAGGGAATGGGCCAGAATTGCCCCTTCTGCAGTCTCCAGACTGACCGGCCCGAATTCCATCAGCCTGCCCTGCTGCGATAGGCTTGAATCAGCTGGGCCAGCACCGAGACCGCGATCTCTGCTGGTGACCGCGCCCCGATATTCAAGCCAGCCGGGCCATGCAGCCTGTCCAGCTGGTCCGCGGCGATACCTGCTGCGCCCAGCCGCTCCAGCCGCGCCGCATGGGTCCTGCGGCTGCCAAGACAGGCAATATAGAAAGCCGGGCTGTTGAGGGCCGCGATCAGGGCCGGATCATCGATCTTCGGATCATGGCTCAATGTTACCACAGCCGTTTCAGCATCTGGCGGCTGGTCTGCCAGAATATCCTGCGGCCAGCCAGTCTGCACCGCAATCTGAACGAACCTGTCCGGGTTGGTGAACAGAGAACGCGGGTCAATCACTTCTGTCTGAAAACCGGACCGGGCCGCCATCGGGGCCAGATGCTGGCTGATATGGACACCGCCGACAATCACCAGCCGCGGCAGCGGCAGCTGCACAAAATCAAACCTGTTCGCGGCCTCATCCAGCGCGCTGGCCTCCCCCTCGGTCGGGGCAGAAACCGGCGCTCCGCTATCGGCATCAAAGCTGAGCCGCACAGGCTGGCGTTCAGCAAGCTGGCGCGCTGTCCCTTGCAACATCTCAGCACCGACACCCTGTCCGCCGACCGGGGTTACCAATACCGCGATACGCCCACCACAGGACAGTCCCACTTCCCAGGCTCTGGCATCTGCCACGCCAAAATCAAGACGCTGGCCAGAGCCGCTTTCCATCGCTGCCAGACCGGCCTCTATCACTGCCCCCTCTACACAGCCGCCGGAAACCGACCCCTCTACCCGCATATCAGACCGCACCAGCATGATAGATCCTGCCGGCCGCGGCGAGGAGCCCCAGGTCTGCATGACAAAGGCGAGGGCCAGCTGATGCCCCTCTGCCAGCCAGCTGGCAGCCGTCTGGAGCAGGAACGGATTGGCGGCGGCGTTTTGATAGTCTGTCTGGCTCATAATTTTTATCCTGCTTGAAAATAAAGGCTCTGCCAAGGCTGGCCTACTATGCCTGTTTTGCCCGTGGCTTGAAAAGCCTGTTTTGCCCACGGCTTGAAAAGCCTGTTTTCCCCGAATATGGTGGTGATGCCGGGATATGGTGGTGATGAATTAATTTGAGGAGAGAAGCAAATGGCAGGTTACTGGATGGTGCAGGCGGATGTTCTGGATACCAAGAAACAGGCGGCCTATGCCCAGCTGGCGAGTGCTGCTGTGACAGCGTTTGATGGCCGCTATTTGGCCCGTGGAGGGGCCGCAGAAACCCGCGAGGGCGCGGTTAGACAAAGGCTGGTTATTATTGAGTTCCCCTCCTTTGAGGCGGCAAAAGCCGCTTATGACAGCCCGCAATATCAACAGGCTTTAGCCGCGCTGGATGGCGGTGTTGTGAGGGATTTCGCCATCGTGGAAGGGCTGGCGTAAAAGGGCTGGCGTAAAAGGCCTGGCGTAAAAGGGCTGGCCTGGGTGCTCCCTGACCAGCCGGTTTATTACATAAAGGCCCGGTTTTATTTACATAAACGCCTGAAGGCCGGTTTGTGCCCGGCCCAGAATCAGCGCATGAATATCATGCGTGCCCTCATAGGTATTGACCGCTTCCAGATTCATCACATGGCGGATCACCGGATATTCATCTGAAATGCCGTTGCCGCCCAGCATATCACGCGCCTGACGGGCAATATCCAGCGCCTTGCCGCAATTATTGCGCTTCATCAGCGAAATCAGCTCAGCCGGGGCGCGATGCTCATCCATCAACCGGCCCAGCCGCAAGCACCCCTGAAGCCCAAGCGAAATTTCCGTCTGCATATCGGCCAATTTCTTTTGAATCAGCTGGTTTTGCGCCAGTGGACGGCCAAATTGCTTGCGGTCCAGCGTATAGTCACGGGCGGCGTGCCAACAGGCCTCTGCCGCGCCCATCGCCCCCCAGCTAATGCCAAAGCGGGCCCGGTTCAAACAGCCAAACGGCCCGGCCAGACCAGAGACTTCCGGCAACAGATTTTCTTCCGGCACAAATACCTCATCCATCTGGATCATGCCGGTAACTGAGGCGCGCAAGCTGAACTTGCCCTCAATTTTCGGCATCACCAGCCCCTTCATATCTTTTTCCAGGATAAAGCCGCGGATTTTATTGTCATGGGCTTCTGACTTGCCCCAGACGATCGCCACATCAGCTATTGGTGAATTGCTGATCCAGTTTTTCGCCCCGGACACCAGATAGCCCCCGTCAACCGGCTTTGCACGCGTGATCATGCCGCCCGGGTCAGAGCCGTGATCCGGCTCCGTCAGGCCAAAACAGCCCACCCATTCCCCGCTGGCCAGCTTGGGCAGATATTTCATCCGCTGTTCCTCGCTGCCATAGGCAAAAATTGGATGCATCACCAGTGAGGATTGCACCGACATGGCAGACCGGTAGCCGCTATCCACGCGCTCTACCTCTCTGGCCACCAGGCCATAGGACACATAATTCACCCCGGCTCCACCATAGGCTTCGGGAATGGTCGGACCGAGCAGGCCCAGCGCGCCCAGCTCATCCATAATCTCACGATGGAAAATCTCATGCCGGTTCGCCTCAATCACGCGGCTCATCAGCTTGTCTTGGCAATAATCGCGGGCGGTATCCCGCACCATGCGCTCTTCCTCGGTCAACTGCTCATCCAGCAGGAACGGATCCGCCCAATCGAGCTGGGCAGGCTTGGCGCGGGCCAACTCCGGGCTGTTCGTGTGACCGGTCTCAGGCAAATCAGCTTTTGGTGCAGCCATCAGAAAATCTCCTTTTATACTTGAAACATATTTAGTGTGTTTTTGGTTGCTAATCCAGCCCCCGCAAAAGGAAAAATAGGGCGGGCCGTTCCAGCAGGTGGCAAAAACCGGCTAGCTGCCGTTCGAATTCACCGACAATCCCCCGCAAACAAACAGGGTTTGGCCTGTGACAAAGCTATTTTCCGGGGCACAAAAAAACATCATCGCACGGGCGACATCCTCAGCCGTTCCCAGCCGCCCGGCCGGAATCCTCTCTTTCAGGCTGGTCGCGGCCGGGCTATCCGGGTCAACCAGATCGGAAAAATTGGCCGTCAGCACCGGTCCCGGGGCAACCTGATTGACGGTGATCCCATGCTTGCCCAATTCCAGTGCCCAGCTGCGCACCAGCCCGGTGATGCCGGCCTTGGTTGCGGCATAGCTGGTGCGGCCCGGCACGCCCAGAATCGCCCGGCTGGCATTAAAGACAATACGGCCAAAGCCGGCCGCCTGCATAGCTGGCAGGGCCGCCTTGGTCAGAATGGTCGGGCTGGTCAGATGCAGCTGCGCCAGCCCCGTCATATCTTCGGGCTGCCAATCTTCTATCAGCCGATGGCGAATCTCACCGGCATTATGCACCAGATGGGTGATCCCGGCATCGGCCAGATGGTCTTTTGCAAAGACGGTGACCGCCTCAGTATCGGTCATGTCCAGCAGCTGATGTGACAGGCTGGGATGGCTGTCCGGGTGCGCCTCAATTCCCACCGACACAACCTCATAGCCTGCCTCCAGCAACATCCGGCAGACCACCAGACCGATGCCGGAATTGCCGCCTGATACAAAAGCGCGGTATCTGGTCATCTGCCTCTCTCCTTTGCCTGTCTGTTCAGCCAGCTGCGGGCACCAGTGCCAGCACCCGCAGCGGGCTGCCTGTGCCATGCTTGATTTTCAGCGGGGCCGCCAGCAAAATCGCGCCGGTGGGCGGCAACCTGTCCAGCCCGTTCAGGCATTGCAGACCATAGCGCCCGGCCCCGTGCAGAATATAATGCGCCGGATAGGGCGGGTCAGCATGGGCCGCCTGGCCGGAATCGGTGCCGATACATTCAGTGCCAAAACCGATAATATCGCGCTCATCGACCAGAAACCGCACCGCCTCAGTTGCCGGGCCGGGGGAATGGGCCCCATCCTCGCGCAGATTGACATAATCAGCCCCGCGCCGCCTTGACCAGCCAGTGCGCATCAAAACCCAGCTTTGCGGCGGGATTTTGCCATATTCGGCTTCAAATGCCTCAATTTTGGCGCGGTCCATCTCATAATCTTCATCAGCCGCGGTCTCTGCCTCGCAATCAATGACACAGACCCGCCCGACCAGCTTTTGAACTGGCAGGGAATCAACCGTATTATGCGGCAAATCGCGCCCGCTGACCCAATGAATCGGGGCATCAAAATGCGTGCCGGTATGCTCACCACAGCTGAAATTATGCCAATGCCAGGCGGGGCCGCGCGCATCATAGCGCGAGACTTCCTCCATTCGGAAACGGGCACATTGGCCGAATTCAGGTGGCAGGATGATCACCGGGAAATCCGGGTCCAGCGTATGCGTCAAATCCACCACCTCGACCGCGCCGCTGGCCAGATCAAGGGCCAGATTATCCAGCAGGCCGACTGCTTGATCCTGCGTGCTCATTCGCGCCCCCCTCCGGTCAGTTCAATTTCCAGCAATTTGGCATCCTCTCGAAAACGGCTGGCGACATCACGGGCAACATCGCCGATATAAATATCTTCCAGCCCCTGTTGCAGCCCTTTGATCAAATCGCGGGCCAGCCGCTGCGGGTCCAGCTTGGGCGGCAGCACGCTCTCATACCAGTCCTGCTCCAGCGGGCCGGTATAGGCATTGACCACCCGCACCCCGCTGCCCAGCATTTCCGAGCGCAAACACTGGCTGAGCGAATAGACAGCCGCATGACAGGCGGAATGGGTGCCATAGCTGGGCCAGTTTGCGTGTGCATAGACAGACAGGATAGTCACAAAGGCGGTCGCCGAATTGACCCCATCTGCCCCGCGCCCGCGCATCGCCGGGCCGAAATGGCTGGCCAGCCGCATATAGCCGGTCACCAGCCGGTCCTGCATTTCTTGGGCAATAGTCAGGCTGGAGCCGTCCAGCAAGCCGCCGGGGCGCGGCTGATCAGCGGTGTGGATGAGAATATCTACCTTGCCGCCTATTTCGGCTGCCAGCTCTTTGACCGAACTGCTATCTGTCAAATCCAGCGGCACGAGGGTGACATGATCCAGCGCTTCCAGCGCGTCCAGCACCGCATCGCGCCGCCAGCTCTCAGCAACACCGGCAAAGATTTCCCGCGCCTCTGCCCCGGCCAGCGTTTTAGCCAGAGCCAGACCCGCCGGGCTGCGCGCATCTGAAATCAGCACGCGCCGATATTTCGGATCCGAGGTCAATTCGCGTAATTGGCTGTCTTCATTCACTGAACCGCCCTCCCGGTTTTTGTAAGCCATGAACACGGCCCG
>JADHLK010000026.1 GCA_016780695.1 Alphaproteobacteria bacterium
AAAGGTTCCTTGACATATGCCAGCTTATGCTTGACTGTTTTAATTTTAGACGGCTTGAAAAAAGAGCATGGTGGCGGATTAGTCCGGTTTGACGGAATGTTGAAATAAGCCATGTGGCATGAGTCAGTTATCATCTGGCCGGCCTTTTCAGGGTGGTGATTTTAACGGAGGAAAAAATGAAAGCATTAAGGTTACTGGCCGGTATGACAGCGGCCATCGCGATGGGGGCGAGCGCCGCTGTCGCGCAAGTGAATCTGAGCGCTGAGACAGTCTCGCCTGGCGGGTCTGCTTATCTCGGCCCGGCCCATCTGGCTGAAATCGCAGCCCAGCGCGGGATTGCCAATATCCAGCTGAATGATTCAGCGGTTTTGACAAATTCAGTGCAAAATGTTGCAGAAGGCAAGACCGATATTGCAACCATGCCGATGATTCTGCCCTTCCTGCTTAGCCGGGGTGTTGGCCCCTATACTTCGCTTGGGCCGGAAAAGGGCAAGGAGCTGGCCGCCAATCTGCGGATGCTGAATCCCTATTCCCTGGGCGTGTTTTTTATGATGGCCTATGACACTAAGGGCTTCAAAGGGTGGGATGATCTGAAAGGCAAAAAGGTGATGAATGGCCCGCCGCGCGGTGCTGCTCTGAATAACGCCCGTTCGATTATCCAGATTGTGACCGGCCTGAAAGATGGCGATGGCTATACCGGCGTGCAAACAGATTGGGGCCAGGTATCTGCTGTTATCACGGACGGAACCGTTGATGTAGCGGTTTTGCCAGAACTGTTCCCCAATCAGCGGGTGATTGAAATCGGCGCGGCCGGCCGGGCGACAGCCTTTCCGATTCCGAAAGCTGCTTTTGAAAGCGAGGGGATGAAGAACTATATGAAGGCGCCGGGCAATGCGCCCTTTATCGCCAAGGCTGCTGATATTGATGCGGCTCTGGGTGATTCCTGGTCTGTCTCGTCAGAAGATGGCATCTTCCGCGGCATGTCCACAGTGGGCTCTATTGGCGTGCATAAGGATATGGACGAGGAGCTGGCCTATCAGCTGACCAAGGCGTTTGTGGAAACCCTGCCGCAGCTGATGGCAAAAGCCCCGTTCGCTGCCAATGTCGGATTTGATGATCCAGCCAGCGGTGTGTGTGGCCCCAGCCCCTATAAATACCATCCGGGCGCTATCCGTGCCTGGGAAGAGGCTGGTTATTCCATCCCTGATTGTGCCAAGCCCTGATTAGGCTTGCATAAACCCGATAAAGAACCCGGATTTTCCTGATGAGAATCTCCGGGTTCTTTCCTTGTTTTATTACTTTATTACCGATGATCAAATTGACCGGGTGTTAAGCAATGTCAGAAATGCCTGAAGCCGCTTCTGAAAAGACAGGTATCGCCAAAAAAATTGCCTATGGCATGGCATTGGCGATGGTTATTGTCGGGATTGTCAATTCCATGCCCTCTATTCCGGGGCTGGATGAACTTATCCGCGACATTCTCAACAGCGAAAAATTATCGGTGCGCCGGTTTCCGCCAGAATGGTTTTATCCGCTGGTTTTTGCCTGGATGATGATTATCGTCTCGCTGCAACATTCCATGTGGCGCAGCTGGCAAGGGGCCAGCTCTCTGAAACGCGGCTTTGGCCTGTTTATGGATATCGCGCTGATTGTGGCGGCGATTACCATTTCCATTTCCTATCTGATTGAGATTTCCTCAGTCTGCCTGATAGACCGGGTTAGCGGTGACCGGGCGATGCTGATGCAGACGGCGTTGAAAGATGCGGTTGCCTTTGCCAAGGAATATGGGCTGCCTATTCCGGACAGTGTGGATGATCCCAAATGTATGAATACCACTGGCGTGTGGCTGGCCCTGATTATGGGCGTTACCATGCTGATCTTCCTTGGCTATAACATCAAGGTTTGGGGCCTGCCGCTGGTGGCCATATCGCTAGCCATAGCGCTCTATACAATTGGTACAGTGCTGGTCTGGTATTTTTTCGGGGCGGATGACATTAACAAATATGCGGTGACCAAGCTGGGCGGAGAGCCGCGCACCTTCACTGACGGTATTCCCAATGTCAATGATGCGCTGGTGAATAATTCATCCGGTATTCTGGGCCGCTTCATGCATGTTACCATTAATATTGTGTTTCCCTATATCATGCTGGGAGCACTGTTTGGTAAATCTGCCGGCGGGAAGGCACTGATCAAGCTGTCCTTCCTGCTGACCCGCAAGATGAAGGGCGGGCCGGCGCACGCGGCGATTTTCTCATCTGCCATGTTTGGCACGATCACCGGCGGGCCGGTAGTTAATGTGCTGTCCACCGGGGTTCTGACCATCCCGATGATGCTGAAGCGCGGCTTTTCCAAGGTGTTTGCAGGAGGGGTAGAGGCAGCGGCCTCGTCCGGCGGTTCGATCATGCCGCCAGTGATGGGGGTGGCAGCCTTTATCCTGTCGGCCCTGACAGCAGTTCCCTACCGGGAGGTGATTATTGCCGCGGCCCTGCCAGCGATTGCCTATTTCTTCTGCCTGTTCCTGTCAGTTATTTTCCAGTCGCGCAAGCAGGGGATTGAGGCAGTCGGCGAGGTGTCCGAGGATATGCGCATTACCCGCGCGGACCGGCTGCATCTGTTGCAGATTTTCCTGCCTATTTTGCTGATCCTGTTCTTGCTTTTGACCCCAAAGGATGAGGTTGGCTGCGGCTGGGCTGGCTCGCTATTCGGGGCAGTCACGGTGATTGAGAATGGTGTCTGCCGGGCGGTAGAGGTGCCCTGGCTGCTGGAGCTGTTGCAAAACGCCGCTGGTGATGCCAGCGCAGCTGGCTGGTGGGCAGCCTTTCTGGTGGCGGTTTTGCTGTTCATTGACAAGGATTTCCGGGCCAAGCCGCGCAAATTTGTGGATGCGCTCTCAGAGTCCGGCATTACCATTGCTACCTTGTATCTAATGTTTCTGGCGGTGACCGTGATTGATGTCTGCCTGACCTTTACCGGCCTGTCAAAATATGTGGCGATTGATATTCTGGGCTTCTTGCTGTCGCTTGATCTGGGTGGCAGCGGGTCAGTTGTGTTTCAGTTTATTGCGCTGTTTATCACGATGGTTCTCGCCGTCTTGCTGGGCATGGGGATGCCAGCCGTGCCAGCCTATATCAATGTGGCGCTTTTGATGGGGCCGCTGCTGATTGGGCTGGGGATCGCAACCTTTACCGCGCATATGTTTATCTTTTATTTTGCCGTTGCCTCAGCGATTACCCCGCCGGTGGCCCTGGCCGCCTTTGCCGCCTCTACCATTACCAAGGCAGACCCGATGGCGACCGGTTTTTCCTCAGTTCGCTCAGGCATTGTGCTGTTTGTTATCCCGTTTGTCTTTGCCTTTTATCCGGAATTGCTGCTGATCGATGCGGCGGTTAAGGACCCGAGTGCCGGGGCCGGAGGCGGCTATTTGCCGGGCTATGATGGCACTATCTATTGGGGCGCGCTTCTGCTGTTGCTGGGCCGGTTGGCGCTGGCGCTTTATATGGTGTCGAGTGCGCTGGCTCGTTTTGATTTTGGCGCGTTGCGGTTCACAGAAGTGCTGCTCAGACTGTTGCTGGCTGCACTCATCATCAGCGGCGACCCGGTGGTTTATACACCAGCGATTATCGCCGCGCTGGTCTGGCTGGGTTTCCATTTCTGGCAACGGCACGCTGCCGACCAGCCAGCCTGAGCCGCCAGAGGGGGAGAGGCGATGCAACAGGCGGAGACCATCTGGCATAATGGCAGGGTGCTGACCGGCGATATGGCCAATCCGGCAGCAGAAGCGCTGGCGGTGCGCGAAGGCCGATTACTGGCGGTGGGCAGCTCTGCCGAAATTCTCAATCTGGCCGGGCCTGAAACCAAGCTGCATGATTTGCAGGGGCGGTTTGTTATGCCGGGGCTGGTGGAAAGTCATACCCACGCTTTGTGGGGGGCTTGCCGGTCGCTCTATGATATTTATGTTGGCTATGGGGCAACGCTGGATCAGCTGCTGGCTGCGGTCAAGGAGCGGGCCGAGAGCCTGCCAGCCGGAAAAATAGTTTATGGCGGGCCCTGGCAGCATGATATGCGCGCCGAGATGGGCAGCAATCCAAGGGCCCTTTTGGATCAGATTTCCACCGAGCATCCGATTATTCTTGCCGATACCAGCCAGCATCTGGTCTGGTGCAATTCTCTGGCTCTGGCTCTGGGCGGTGTGACAAAAGACAGCCCGGTGCCAGAAGGCGGGGTGATGGAGCGCGACCCGGCGAGCGGCGCGCCAAATGGTATTTTAGCAGAGAGTGCCACCGCCAGCGTGCGCGCCCTTATCACCCGTAGCAAGGATGAAATGGCAGAAGCAGTGTGCTATTTTGTCAAATATTTCAATAGCATGGGATTTACCGCCTTTAAGGAGCCGATGGCCTATGAAACCGAGCTGTCAACCTATTTTGAGGCGGATAAGCGCGGTGATCTGACGCTACATACGGCGGCGCATATTGTGCGCACAAGCCCGCTGGGTGAGCAGGCGGTTCCCTATGAGGTGATGGAGAGGTTGCGCCGGGAGTATCGCAGCGAGAATCTGCATACAGATTTTGCCAAGCTGTTTCTGGATGGGGTGGCCCCCGGCTTTACCGCCTCGTTTCTGGATCCTTATCTGGCGGAAAGCGGCTATGATGTGGCCAGCCATGACCCGGATGCGACACTGCTTTTGGCCCCGGAAGATTTATCTGCAACGGTTGCTGAGCTGGACCGGCGCGGCTTTGTGGTTAAGATGCATGCGGTCGGGGATAATGCTATCCGGCGCGGTCTGGACGCGATAGAAGCGGCGCGCAAGGCCAATGGTGCCTCTGGTCTGCGCCATGAAATCGCCCATACAAATTATGTCTCGGACGCTGATTTGGGGCGGTTCGCAGCGCTGGGGGCGATAGCTGAAATGTCGCCGAAAATGTGGTTTCCCAACCCGGCCACGCCGATTCAGACAGCCCTGCTGGGGGCAGACCGGGTGCATAAAAACCACCGGATAGCTGACCTGCTGGCTGCCGGGGCGGAGCTGGCCTACGGCTCAGACTGGCCGGCTGCAGCCCCGGATGCCAACCCTTGGTCGGGCCTCTCTGGGATGCTTACCCGCCAGAATGCAGATAAGGCCTATCCCGGTATTCTGAACGCCGAGCAGGCTATTTCACTGGAACAGGCGCTGCCAATTTTTACCATCAATGGCGCGCGCACGCTTAGAATGGAAGACCAGACAGGCAGCCTGAAGGCTGGAAAATGGGCTGATTTTATTGTGTTGGATGCGCCGCTGGCCGAACTGGCCCCGCAAGAGATAGCAGATATGCAGGTGCGCCAGACTGTCTGGAAGGGCCAGCTGGTGCACGCGCTGGACTGATCATCTAGCTGAGCGGGAAATGGCCCGGCCAGAAGGGGAATTCATGTCGGAAAAACCTGCAGCCGCTTTTACCGGCCCGGAATTATGCCGCTATGAGGCGCATGAGATTGTCCGGCTGCTGGCCCGCCGTGAGATTAGCCCGAACGACCTGCTGGAAGCCAGTTTTCAGCGCATGGCAGAGGTAGAGCCGGTGATTAATGCCATGCCCACCCTTTGCCCGGAGCGCGCTTTTGCGGCGGCTGCGGCACTGGCAGACCAACAGCTCGGGCCAAAATGGCTGGGCGGCCTGCCGCTGGGGATCAAGGATTTAACGCTGGTTGAAGGGGTCAGAACAACTTTCGGAACCGCTGGGCTGGCCGATTTTATCCCGCAAAAAACTGATCCGATGGTGCGCCGGATAGAGGCGCGCGGCGGCATTGTGGTAGGCAAGAGCAATACCCCGGAAATGGGCGCGGGCGGCAATACTTTTAATGCGGTTTTTGGCCCGACACGGAACCCGTGGGATAGCAGCCTTAATCCGGGCGGCTCCTCTGGCGGGGCGGCGGCGGCCCTGGCGACTGGTGAGACTTGGCTTTCCCAGGGTTCTGATCATGGGGGCAGCCTGCGCACCCCGGCAGCTTTTTGCGGGGTGGTCGGTTTGCGGCCCTCTCCCGGGCGGGTTGCCAATCAGACCGAGGCCGGTTTCCTGATTGAGGGAACCAGCGGCCCGATGGCGCGGTCAGTGCGTGATTGTGCGCTGTTTCTGGATGTGATGGCGGATCATAATCCGCGCTCGCCGATTTCCTACCCGGGATGTGAAAGCGGCAGTTTTCAGGAGGCAGTGCTGGCCGCCTCACCCAAAATACGGATCGGGTTCACCCCTGATTTCAATGGTCTGGCCCCAGTCGATGAGCCGGTGCGTGCGCATCTGGCAGCAGTGCTGGAAAAAATGCAAGCCGCCGGGGCAACCATAGAGGAGACCTGCCCACAGCTGGACGGGCTGGAGCGCACCTATCACACGCTGCGCGGGATCATGTGGGCGACGCTGACGCACCGGATGCCGGATAAAATCACCCGCCATTTCAAACCGGCTTTGGCAGAAAATGTCACATTTGGCCAAGGGTTGAGCATGGCTGATATAGCAGATGCCAATCTGGACCGCACACGCCTTTATCATGCGATGGTCAGCTATTTTGAAAATTGGGATGTGCTGGCCTGTCCGGTGGTAGGCTGTCTGCCGCATCAGCAATCAGAAGAATGGGTGCGGGAAGTGGGCGGCGTGCGCTTTGAGGGTTATATGGATTGGCTGCGGCACGCTTTTTTGGCGACTGTTACCGGCCTGCCAGCTATTTCGGTGCCGGTTTGGCTGGGGCCGGGTGGCCTGCCGGTGGGGCTGCAGCTGATAGGCAAGCCGCGCGGGGAGGCCGCGCTTCTGGCAGCTGCGCGCGCGGTTGAAATGGTGGTTGGCGGCCCGTTGCCCCCGATTGATCCGATAGGGGCAGCTGATCAGGCCAGCGATGCTTGACGCGCCAGAGGCCCAGCCTTTACACTGAATGGACAAGGGCTGTTTTTAATACAAAAAACAGAACGTTAAAGGAGGATGCCATGATCGAAACCGGGGAACAGGGGCAGGTGAATTTCTTGCTGGAAAATAATGCCCGTCATGTCTGGCATCCGATGATTGATCCGAAAAAATCAGCACAGAACCCGCCGGTTATTTTTACCGCCAGTGATGGGGTTGAGGTGAGCGATATTCATGGTAACAGCTACCTTGATTGCACCGCCAGCCTGTGGAATGTGAATGTCGGGCATAACCGGCCGGAGATCAAGCAAGCGATTATCGATCAGCTGGATAAGCTGGTCTATTACAATACTTTTGGCAATGCTTCGAACCCGCCCTCGATAAAGCTGTCTGCCCTGTTGGCTGAGATGTTGGCTGAGGAGGAGATGGTCAAGACGGTGTTTTCCTCTGGCGGATCAGACGCGGTGGAAGGGGCGTTGAAAATCGCCCGCCAATATTGGAAGCTGGTGGGCAAGCCGGAAAAGAGCAAATTTTTCTCGCTGAAAAACGCCTATCACGGGGTGCATTTTGGCGGCCTGTCCGTAGGCGGCGGCCTGCCCTGGCGGCGCGCTTTTGAGCCTGCCCTGCCGGGTTGTTTTCATATTGATAACCCGTATCTGTATCGCAATCCCTGGACTCAGCATGCTGAGGAGTTGGGGGCTATCTGTGCCGCCAATCTGGCCCGCGAGATAGAGCATCAGGGCCCGGACACGGTGGCCGCCTTTATCGCTGAGCCGGTGCAAGGGGCGGGCGGCATGATCGTCCCACCTGCCAATTTCTGGCCGCTGGTGCGCGCGGTCTGCGATAAGTATGATATTTTGCTGATAGCAGATGAGGTGGTCACCGGCTTTGGGCGCACCGGAACGCTGTTTGGCAGCCGTCATTGGGGGGTAAAGCCGGATATTATGTGCCTCGCCAAGGGGATTAATTCGGGCTATGTGCCGCTGGGCGCAACAATGGTGAATAAGCGCATAGAGGCGGCCTGGGAAAAGGATGATCCGATGGCCCCGCTGATGCATGGCTATACCTATTCTGGCCATCCCTTGGCCTGTGCGGCGGCGCTCGCCAATCTGGCGATTGTGCTGGATGAGGATTTGCCGGCCAATGCGGGCGCGGTCGGGGCCTATTTCCTGGAACAGCTCGACGGGTTGCGCCGCCATGACTCTGTGGGTGATGTGCGCGGGGTCGGGCTGATGCTGGCGATTGAATTTGTTAAGGATCGGCAAACCAAAGAGCCTTACCCGCCTTTTGATCCCTATCTGATGGCGGTGCAGAAAGCCTGTATGGAGCAGGGGGTCTGGGTGCGGATTCAGGCGAATAAGATGATTTTCTCACCCCCGCTGGTCTTTACCCGCGATCATGTGGACCGCGCTGTTGCGGCGGTGGATGCGGCGCTGGCCAAAGCCGGGTAGGGGGCATTATCCCCGATGCTGGCCAGCTATTTGGTCTTTTTTTCCAGAAACCTGACCGCCGCCAGCAACAGCCGCGCAAATAGGTAGAGGAAAATCAGACCTATTATCATATCCAAAATTGGTATTTTCTAAGATATGTCATTCTGATCCACCTGTATAAAAACAGGTCATCTGGCCCTCGTAGCTCTTAGGGGGAGCATAGCCGCCATTAACCTTTATCGCGTAACCGGGCGGTTCTTTGTAATCTGTTTGACTCAAAAAATTAACCAGCGGGAGTATAGGTTCGCTTGGATTGGTAGATGTCCGAATGGCCTGCCAATCATCTCCCTATGCTGAGGAGACCGGCAAATGAGTTTCAATGAAAAAAACATGACTGTCGTGGTAATGCCTAGTGAACTCGCCGCTCTGGATTCCTTCCCCCTCAGATATGGCATCCGTTTTAGCGATGAGGAAAAAACTCAAATTGATCTATTTGATTGTAAAGATCACAAAGAAACCCGTAATAAGAGGCTTAAGGTTACTGCAAATTTTATCGGTCAGGATGATGAGATACTGACAGGGCGTTTCATTCTCTCGGATCAGAATCCACCACGAACAGTTGTAACTGTTATTAGGCCCGATAATGAGAGTGAGGACAGTCTATCGGATTTGCTGACGCTACTCAGAAAAAAGAAAAAAATTTCAGTCGAAGACCTGTTGGAGTGGCACCCTCTCTATCTGAAAGGTGCAGCTAATACCTTTGAACAATTGATAGAACTTATTGGAAAAAAACATGGTTTGGTTAGCAAAAAGGAACAAGAGGATTTGAAAGCTACACTGAATGAAGTTTTTAAGCATTGGGAGCAAGCAGAAGATGAGTTAAGGGAGGTCAAAGGAGAGAATCAAAATCTTGCCATGGAGAATCAAGAGCAGAAAGAGGAAATAGAGAGGCTTAAAGCCGAAAAGGCAAAGGCGGTATCACAAGACCAAGTCATCATGCAGGATGAACCACGCATATTAATAAAAGTTGATCGCGATATCAATTATCATGGATCACGCACCACCCGGCTGACTTTTGAAGATGGCAGCCGGAATTGGATGAAAGTTGCAACTTTTGACCAGGACTTGTCCGTAACAAAAAGGGCGGAGAACTATATTGGCAAGCGGGTAAGAACCAGCTGCTGGAATCCTAAAAATGACCCGGGCAAATGGTCTCGTATGGGATATTTCAGAAATATCTACCTCGCTGATTATCCCCCTACCCAGCCAGGATAAAATCGGCGGCGCGGTCGGCTATCATCATGGTCGGGGCGTTGGTATTGCCTGAGGTGAGGGCCGGCATGATTGAGCAATCTGCCACCCTGAGCCCGTCAATTCCGTTCACCCGCAATTCAGTATCCACCACCGCCCGGCTATCTGATCCCATGCGGCAAGTGCCAGCCGGGTGATAGATGGTGCGCGCCTGTGCGCGTATCGCATCATCCAGCGAGTTGGAGCCGATACGACTGCTGATATCGGGGCCGGGCCAGATTTCTGCCCCGGTGATCTCACGTAGCGGAGATGCCTCAAACATCTCTCGTGCCAGCCGCACACCGCGCCGCAGACAGTCCAAATCCTCCTCAGCCGCCAGCGCGTTTGCTTCCAGCTTGGGCGCAGCTGCCGGATCAGCTGAGGTCAGCCCCACCCGCCCGCGCGAGACTGGCCGCATGGTCATCGGGTGAATCTGCAAGGCATGATAGGGCAATGGCGGGCTGCCCGGCGCGCCGGGGGCAAAGGGGGCAAAATTATACTGCACATCGGGCCGGCCCTGCCCGGCGGTATCAACACAGGCCCCGGCCTGCAGCAGGTTGGAGTTCAGCAAGCCGCGCCCCAGCACAAAATAATCAAAGCCATGGCGCAGCGCGGCCAGCCCTTTATCCGCCCCGAACAGCCCCTCTTTTTTCAGCAATTTGCGAGTCACTGGCGTGCCGACATGATCATGGTAATTGCGCCCCACCGCATCGGCTTCATGGCACATTTCTATCCCATGCCGGTTCAGCTCATCGCGCGGGCCAATGCCGGACAGCATCAATATTTTCGGGCTATGCAGGGACCCGGCGGTCACGATAATCTCACGCCTCGCCCGGATCAGCCAGTCGCTGCCCTCTGCATCCTTTGCCTCTATCGCCTTGGCGCGGCGATTTTCAATGCGGATGCGCTGCACCTGAAAGCCGGTCAGCAAGGACAGGTTTTCCCGGCCCAGCTCAGGTTTCAGAAAACAATGCGCCGCAGATTGGCGCTGGCCGGCATGTGCGGTTACCTGATACCAGCCAACCCCCTCTTGAATGGCGCCGTTGAAATCCTCACTGGCCGGGATCCCGGCTGCCTGCCCGGCATCAATAATGCTCTGGCAAAGCGGGTGCGGCGGGGCCGGGTCCGCAACCACCAGCTTGCCCGCTGTGCCGTGCCAGTCATTATCAAGGCGGGTGTTTTTTTCCTGCCGCTTGAAAACCGGCAGGACGGAGGCATAATCCCAGCCAGAACAGCCATGCTGATCAGCCCATGCGTCATAATCAGCGTGCTGGCCGCGCATATAAATCATGCCATTGACGGACGAGCCGCCACCCAAAACCCGGCCTCCCGGCACCGGAAAGGCCCGGTCATTGAGCGAGGCATCCGGGGCTGAAGTCACCACCGCCGCATCACGGCTCTGCAACACTTTGAAAAAAGTCGCGGGGATGTGAATCCATCTGTTGGTATCGCGCCGCCCCTGTTCCAGCAGGGCTACGCTGGCCCCGCTCTCAGCCGCCAGCCGGGCGGCCAGCACACAGCCTGCGGAGCCGCCGCCTGCAATCACAAAGTCAAATTCCAGCTCACGCATGGCTTGGCCCCCTCAGCGCCCGGCCAGCAGGGCGGTTATCTCAGCCGACCCCGCCTCATACCATCTGGCCCGGAACAGCCAATTATGGCTGCCAAAGCTCTCTGACTGGACAAAATAGGGGCTGACAAATTCGCGTACAATATCACCCTCTGGCGTGACCTCAAAGATACAGCCCTTACTGCCCTCACAAATCAGCGTATTGCCGTTTGGCAGGCGTTGCGCCCCGCCCATATGGGGCGAGAAAAAGCTGGTCATATTATCGCGCGCCTTATAGCGCCAGACAATCTCATTGCTGGCCGGATCAATTTCCCAAATCTGGCTATGGTGCAAATCCTGGGCATAAAGCCCGTTAGCAAATACCAGAATATGGCCGTTATCCAGCATCTGGGCATCATGCGGGCCGCCCAATTCCTGATTCTGATAGCGCCAGTCAACCTGATCCGTGGCCGGGTTGATAATAAACAGCATATTCAGCGTTTTGCAGCAGATAAGATAGCGCCCATCTGCCAGCGGGCAGACGGTGTTGGTATGGCCATAGCTCCAGCGCGCGGCGTTGCCATGCAGCGGAAACGCGTCCATACCCATGCTGGATAGATGCCATTCCCAGACAATCTGGCCGCTGTCATCCACCTGCCTGATCGCCTCACCAAAGGGGCCGCCTTCAATATCAGCCCAAGGCGCGCCGCCCTCGACAGCTGCTTTTTCATCCGCAGAAAATTCGGTAAAGCTGGCATAAACCGCCCCATCGGCCAGACGGCGGGCATCATGATGCTGATACGGGTCTTCATGCGCCCAGACAATCTGGCCAGCCGGGTCATATTCCACCATCCGCCCGCTGACCGTCAGCGCGACACCTTTTGGCTCAGCACAGCGCTCATTGGTGAACAGATGGCCATTCGGCAGCAGATAACTCCAATTCGTCATGCCGCCGCCAGTCTGCCAGTGATGCGCCTGCTGGCCGTCCGCATCGAGCAAAAACACCTCATCCCCCTCTACCGGGGCGATCAGCAGATAACCGGGCGAGGCTCGGCTCGGCTCCTCAAATAACAGGCCAGTTGATGTAATACGCAAATCCCATTCCTTTCTCGCTCGCTCGCTTTCTCTCTCTTTTTTCAGCTTGCCTTTTTGTAGGCCGAAATGGCAAGCCCGCGAGAATTTTTTTCCCCAGGGCTTATCGCCGCCAGAGCCACCTAAAGCCTGTCTGCCGACAATTCTGTTAATATATTAAAAAAATGTAATAAATAAGTAATAACAGGCGGTTATGGTTTTTTTTCCGGTATATTTGACTCCTTTGTTAATCAGCGGGAGTCTTTCAGGTCACCCCGGTCCCTTCTGGCCCGGATGACTTGATGGAGAGGAGAGAAAGATGCGTGTATTTTTATTTCTAATCATCGCTGGAATGTTTGGTTTTAGTCAGGCTGCATTGGCTGACGATCATTGTGCTATGTCCTATGAGGCATTTGAGCAAGGTGTTCCGCATACAGACCTGGAAGAATGTCCTGGGATGCTGGGCGGCTCCGGCAAATTCTGTCGCTATTCGGTGGTTGCCGAGATAGCCACTGTCTTTGTTTTTGATGAGGATAGCAGCTGTCTTGTGACCACCAAGGCCTTTTATGAGGATGACTTTGTCGTTCGCTTCAAATGAGGCCAATAATCAGAACGGGTCTGCATCGCCCGCGCTCGGCTGTTTTTTGTAAGCGGCTGTGGCGGGCGGGCCCTGTTCTGGGGTGTTTCGCATATCGGATGAAATTGCAAAACAGAAAGGACAGGCTGCGATGAACGAGATAGTTTCCTATCGCCGGGCTGGCGGGTTGATGGCGGCTGTGCTGGGGCTGGCCATGCTGGCTGGCGGGGCGCTCGCGCAACCGGCCGGGGATGCAGTAAATGGCAAGAAAATCTTTAACAAATGCAAATCCTGCCATGTGCTGACAGCGAAGAATACGAAAAAGACCGGCCCCACCCTTTACCGGGTTTTTGGCCGCAAGGCCGGGTCAACCGATTTCAAATATGGCAAGAGCATGATCGCCGCCGGTGAGGCAGGCCTTGTTTGGGATGACGCGAAAATCTTTGCCTATGTGATGGATCCAAAGCTGTTTTTGAGTGAGCAGCTGGGCCTGCCCAAAAACAAGGTGAAGAACAAGATGACGGTTAAGCTGAAAGATGCCCAGCAGTGCGCGGATGTCATCGCCTATATCCGTCAGGAAACGCAAAAATAACAGCTGCCCGGCCCAGCCCGCAGCGGTTATTTTGCCTTATTGGCGAAAAATTTAGCCAGCAGCAGCTTTCAGGGCCTGTTCAAT
>JADHLK010000027.1 GCA_016780695.1 Alphaproteobacteria bacterium
GATGAATATATTGTCGATCTGCTGAATAAGGAAGGGCTGACAGGCGGTATGGCAGAAACCCATGAGAAGGTTTTTCTGCATCTGCCCTGCCATTCCAGAGCCCAGAATTTCGGCCAGAAATCCGCTGAAATGCTGCGCCAGATCCCTGGCATCCAGCTAGAGGTGGTCGAACGCTGTTCCGGCCATGGCGGCAGCTGGGGCATGATGAAGGATAATTTTGATACCGCTATCAAAATCGGCAAGCCAGTTGCCAGACAAGCCTGCAAGCAGGCACCGGATCGGGTTGTCTCGGCCTGTCCGCTGGCGGGCCCGCACATCCTGCAGGGGATGGAAAAGCAGGGCGCTGAAAATGTGCCTGAAAAGGCTGAACATCCGGTGCAGATTATGGCCCGTGCCTATGGGCTGGCCAGCTGAAACCACCGCTTACAGACCCGAACACACTAACCAGAGAAAGTCCGGAAAGATATGACCATGGCACGCAAAATCACCGCAGATGATATTATGGATATGGATGAATATGGCGCTGTCCGCCGCGAAAGACGGCGCGAACTGGTCGCCACCAAACGTAACCGGCGGGCCGCCATCGGCCCGCACGCCACCGCCCATTTTGAGAATTTTGAGACCATGCTGGCTCAGGTGCATGAAATGCTGTTCATCGAAAAAGGTGGCGATGAGCAGCTGGCAGATGAGCTGGAAGCCTATAACCCGCTGATCCCGAATGGCCGCGAGCTGGTCATCACCCTGCTGTTTGAAATTGATAACCCGGAGCAGCGCCGCCAATTCTTGTCCAATCTGGGCGGGGTTGAGGAAACGCTCTTTATTATGGTCGGTGATGAGCGCATTACGGGCACAGCCGAGGAAGATGTGGACCGCACCACAGCAGATGGCAAAGCCTCTTCAGTGCAATTCATCCATTTTGCCTTTAGCGATGCGCAGGCCGCCGCCTTCAAGTCAGGTGACAAGCCGGTGATGCTGGGGATCAGCCATCCCTCCTATCCGCACAGCACCACGCTCAACGCTGATCAAATCGCGGCTCTGGCAGCGGATTTTGACTGATAGCAAACGCGCCTAGCGCAGCCTGCACAGGGATTGGCCCCGGCTATCCTCAACACAGATGCGGCCCGGTATAGCAGGTAAGCTGACCGGGCCGGGCGGGCGGAAAAATCCTGCCACTTGCCCAACGCCGCCTGCGGGTCTGCCAAATCCAGCATGCTGGTCAGGAAATGCGCCTCACATCCCTTTTTGACCTTCCCGACAACAACTCAACATGACATTATAATTGATTAATTTAGATTTAATTAATCAATTTCAGAAGAACGCTCATGCGATGGTGAACAGCGCCCAAAATCATGCTTTGCCGCTATACTGATAGTTGACAGGCAAGCTGGGCAGACTAAACTAGCAACCATCCTGACGGACCGGCTGGGCATGGGGCCTGACTGCTGGACTCGCAGGCGAGGAGAATCTAGATGAAAATCAGAACCGCGATTATGGCCGGCCTGTTGCTGCTCGGTCTGGCAGGATGTTCCAGCTATCCTTCATGGGTGCCGGATTGGGCTCAGGTTGGAGCTGAAACCAAATCCTGATAAATCTGTCCCGCTGACTGGTTGCGGGCAGCTTTTATGACAGACACATTGCGAGGCATTTTATGGATGGTGGCAACAACCATCCTGTTTGCCGGTGTAAATGCTGTGGTACGCCATGTGGGCAGCGATTTGCCTGCCTCTGTTTCCGCTTTCCTGCGCTATCTGATCAGCACGGTGGTGATGCTGCCTTTGCTGATCACGATGCTGCGCCAGGAGCGGCCTACTTCTGTGCATCTCTTATATGGCTTGCGCGGTCTGGTGCATGGGCTGGCGGTCTTGCTGTGGTTTTTTGCCATGGCCCGCCTGCCGCTGGCTGAGGTGACCGCGCTGGGTTTCCTGCATCCCATCTATGCAACGCTGGGGGCTATTTTGATTCTGCGCGAGCGGGTCTCTGTGCGGCGCTGGGCAGCCCTGTTGCTGGGTTTTATCGGGGTTGTGATCATCCTGCGCCCGGGGGTCAGCCCGCTATCAGAAGGACAGGCCGCCATTTTGCTCGCCGGGGCCTTTTTCGGTGCCTCCTACCTGCTGGCCAAGAAAATGACCGGGCTGGACAAGCCAATTTTCGTGCTGACCGCGCTGGGCGGCGTGGTAACGCTGGTTCTGGCCCCGTTTGCCATCTGGAACTGGCAAACACCGACGCTGGTTGAATTGGTCTGGCTCGCTGTGGTGGCTGCGCTAGCGACAGGCGGGCATTTTACCATGACCAAGGCGCTGTCGCTTGCACCTATCTCAACCACCCAGCCGGTGAATTTTCTGCAGCTGGTTTGGGCCAGCCTGATCGGGCTGATGCTGTTCGGGGAACAGCCGGAAGGGCCGGTCTTGCTGGGCGCGTTAATTGTTATTGGTGCGACCAGCTATATCGCCTGGCGGGAACAGCAGCTGGAAAAGACAGAAAAAGAGACGCAGCCGCCACCCGCAGACCGTCTCTAGCGGACGGCCTGCCAATTTTTGTTACCCGATTCTCTGGTTAGCCGCTTATCGGGGTTGCGCCAGTCTCGGTGCGGACAGCCTTGCCATCTTTTTTGATATGCACCGCCATGACTGATTCTTTTGACCCATCCGGAAAGGACATGACAGAATGCACGACCAGAATATCGTTATTCTCATAAAGACAGTTTGAGCTGAGCATCTTCCACTGATCGCTCTGCATCATGCCTTCCATCATTGGCTGCCATTCTGTGAGCGACAGGGTGGTGTTGGTCTGATGCCGGACAAATTCATAATCAGCATGATAGCAATCCAGCATGGCTGCGGCATCTCGGCTGTCAAAAGCCGCCATCATTTTATCATAAAGTGACATGGTTGTTTCCTCTCTCTTTTTTTGACCTATTTCATTGCCAAACCGCTCCAGCCTGACAGCCACACCCGGCACAGGCAAGCCAAAAGCCGCCCCTGCCCAAATAACAGGCAGTCTGCTAACCAGCAGGGGTCTTCAGAAGCACGGAAAAAACCTGCCCGTAGGCGGAACCAAAACCCTTAAGGGGCCAACTCTTTCGGGCCCAGATAGCCAACCGACTTTGCCAAGCCCGCATCAGTTTTGACAGATGGGTCTTTTGCCTCAGGAACCGGCGTATCATAGGCATAATCGGGCTCTGCTTGCTGGCGTTTCCAGACCATCCGCATTTCCTGCCAGGCACCGAGCAGCGTGCGCGGGGCCGGCATATCCTCAGCCGTCGCCTGATAGAGAGCCTTCAGATTATAGCAGGGCACACCGGCATACATATGATGTTCAAGATGCCAGTTCATGTTCCAGTAAAGAAATTCAGAAAGCGGGTCGAGTGTAATAGTCCGCACCGATTTGCGGAAATCTGTCTCATTGCTTTTCAGCCCGCAATGCATCGGCACACCGACAAAATAGCGCCACCAGTTTGCGATAAAGGTTGAGCCGGAAATCAGCACCGCCAATATCGGATAGCCGGCGGCAAAGGCCGCCAGAATGATGCCGCCATGAACCAGCAGCGTAATCCGTGCCCAGGCCGCCGCTTTCTTGCGATGCTCGTCATAGCCTTCATACAGTTCCGTGCCCCAGCTATTGAACGGATTGTCAAACCGGCCAAGGGCTATCTGGATAAAATTCTGCAAGGTCGGCACAATCCCCTTCGATTGATAGCCGCCAAAAATATTGACCGTGAACAGCTGCAGGATATAGAGCGCCGCCAGAGACGGGGTGGCGGGCATCACCTCTTCCCGGTCGCCTTCGGGATGCAGGGTGAAGCGGTGGTGAAAATTATGGCTGAACTGATAAATTTCAAAATTATTCCAGCCCAGCAAGGAATAAAGCCGCAGGAACACCCAATTCAGCCGCTTGGATTTGAACACTGTACCGTGGCACAGCTCATGATGCGGGGCAGTGAAAAAAGCCGCGACAGTGCCATGCACAAACAAGGCAACAGCAAAAGCGATCCAGGCTTGCTGGAGGAAAAATGCAAAACACAGCCCGCCCGTTACCAGCCACAGCCCCAGATGCCCCAGCGCCTGCACCAACCCCCTGGCATCACTGGGCTGCATCAAATCACGCAGGATTTTCTTATCCACCGGACAGCGATACCATCGAATCTGAAGCGTCTTGCTCACCTCGCTCATCGGGGCAAATTGTGCATTTTTGATGGCTTCTGCCAGCGGGTTCATCTCTCACTCTCCTGCAATCTGTCTTTTATTTCCTGGTCCCACTTACTTGCCCGGCCCCTGTAGATTTCACAATCCGGCTTCCCCTGCCAAGCCAAATCTTTCCAGCAATTCTGCCGGTGCGTCATGGCGGCGGGCCTCGGCACGGATTTTATCTATAAATTGCTGTTCTATTTCAGCCTGCCGAAAGGGTTTCATTTGGAACGGATCGCTTTTCAGGTCAAATAGGCAGGTGCGGGTTTCAGCAAAACCGCCACCTTGCAAGGGCGGGCGCGCCGCATCGGCCAGCGCCGGTATCTTCAGCACAGGCACCCCCTTGGTAAAGTTGAAACCGCGCACCAGTTCTGCATCCACCAGCTCACGCACCTCAAACATCTGCACCTGATGGGTGGGCATCAGCGTATATTCATAGAGCGGCTTGCTCTCCATATCCTCCGGATAGAGGAAATAGGTATAGCGCCCGTCTGTCGCGTTAATCGCCGCGCCAAATGTTCCAAAAATTGCCAAATCCCGGATAGAGCTGGCCTCTTTGGTGATCAGCGGCAGCATCGAGCTGCCAAGCGTATCCTCACAAGGTTCAAGGCCAAAAATATCCAGCAGGGTGGGCGAGAGATCAATCGCCTGGGTGAGCGCGTCAATGCGCTGGCCCCAGCTGTCCGGATAGTCTGGCAGGTGAATCATCATCGGAATATGGGCGATCTCATTGAAAAAGGGCATCCGCTGCTTGCCCCACCAATCATGCTCGCCAAGCAAAAACCCATGATCCGTGGTCAGCACAATCGCGGTATCTTCCCAGGCATTATGGGCATCAAGATAATCCAGCAAGCGGCCCATCTGCTGATCACAAAAGGCCACCAGCGCCCCGTAATTGGCCCGGATCTCTGCGATCTCATCTGGTGTATCCCCGGCCGAACTGCGATATTGCGGCCAGGTGTAGATCGGCCCTTCATAGGCCGTCGGAAAGGCCTCGCGAAAACTCTCCGGAGCGATAAAGGGTTCATGCGGATCAAAACATTCCAGCTGCAGCATCCAGCCATCTTCTGTCCCGTTATTTTCCAGAAAATCCAGCGCCGCATCAAAGCATTGATAGATTGGGAAATCCTTGTCTGCCTTGAAACGGGTCATGTTTTTCAGCCCCTGCATGCGCTTGGCAGTCGGCTTTTTGCCGCCAATCTGCAGCGGGTGATAGATTTCCCGGAACCGTTCCAGCGGTGATTTGACCATCGCAACCCAGGTATCGCTTTCCTGACCGCGGATAAAATCAAAACTGTTATAGCGCGTATGATAGGTGGCCCCGCCATCCTCAAAATAATGATTGTGATCAGAGGACAGGTGGGTATAGATGCCGGCCTTGCGCAAGGCGACCACAAAGCTGTCATCAAACGGTTCCAGCGGGCCCCAGCTGCGATGCAGGAAATTCAGCCTGCCGGTATGCATATCGCGGCGCGCAGGCATACAGGGCATGGAGCCGATATAATGATTGTCAAACAGGGCCGACTTTTCTGCCAGCCGGTCAAAATTGGGAGTCGGAATTGACCCGCCATAACAGCTGAGCGCAGACCGGTTCAGGGAATCGAACAATATGAATATGGTTTTCATCTGCCCGGCTTTCCGCGTGTCGGCTTGCTGATCATCCTGGCCATTTTCTGCTGCTCCCGATCCTAGTTGAAAAACAGGCCTGGTATCCACAGCGCCAGCTGCGGGAAAACACAGAGCAGGAACAAGACCAGCACATTGGCCATCAGGAACGGGGCCGCTCCCAGAAAGATACTGCCGATGCCCATTTTCGATATCGCCGCACAGACATTCAGACAATTCCCCACCGGCGGCGTGCAGGCTCCCACCGCCAGCCCGGAAATCAGCACCACACCAAAATGTATCGGCGATACCCCTACTGAGGTGGCCGCCGGTAACAGCACTGGCGTCAGCAGCAGGATAGCCGGGCCCACATCAATCACCGTTCCGGCAATCAGAATCAGCAGGGCAATCACCAGCATGATCTCGGTCGGGCCCAGATTCATCGACACGACCAGGGCAGCCATCGCATCCGGCACGCGTTCCAGCGACAACACCCAGATATAGAGCTTGGAAAATGCAATGATGGTCATAATCTTGGCGCTGGTAACAATGGCGTTGCGAAGCAGGCGCGGCATCTCTTTCAAGGTCGCCAGCCCGACAATAAACAGGCTGATAGCCAGCCCGTAAAAGACCGCCAGCGCAGCTGTCTCAGTCGGAGTGGCCACGCCGCCAACCACCGCACCCACGATCAAAAATGGCATGACCAGAACCGCAGCAGACCGGCGGGCCTGTCTTTTGGCTTCTTTCAGGGTGAAGGGCACTTCTTCTGTGGGATAGTTGCGGCGCTGGGCGATATACCAGACAATCACCAGCTGCGAGAGTCCCACCATAATGCCTGGAATAATGCCGCCCAAAAACAGCTGGCCGACAGATTCCTGGGCAATAATCGCATAGACCACCATCGGCACTGAGGGCGGTATAATCATCCCCATCGTCGAGGAGGCAACGGTAATACCGGCGGCAAAACTCTTGGGATAGCCGCGCTTTTCCATCTCTGGAATAAGCACCGATCCAATAGAAGCCGTATCCGATGAGGAGGAGCCTGAAATGCCGCCAAATATCATAGAGGCCACCACATTCACCAGCCCCAGCCCGCCTTTCAGCCGGCCCACAAAGAACATCGACAAATCAAGCAGGCGCGCGGTAATGCCGCCTGAATTCATCACAAATCCCATCAGGATAAACAGCGGCAGGGCAATCAGCGCATATTGGTCAAAGCCGGAAAAGACCCGCGTTGGCAACACGCCGAGCAGCATCGGCTGTTCGACCAGAAAATAGATAAAGGCAGACAGGCCCAGCGAAAAGGAAATGGGCACGCCGATAATGACAAACAGGGCCAATGTTCCCAGAAGCAGAAACATCTCAATCCTCCGGCAACCAAAGCACTTCAAGGTCAACCCGCCCGCCTATGGCGAGGATTGACTTGACAAAACAGTAGAAAACACACAAGCCGCAACCGATAAAAATCGACATATGCACAAACATTTGCGGCATCTCAAAAGGCTGCCAGGGATAATGGCCCGCCTTGCTCATCCAGTCGATGGACAGCCAGGCCAGCACCGCATTAATCACCGCTATGCAGGCCAGCCCCAGAACATAGGCAGCCAGCTTTACCGTTCTTGGCAGCAAATCAATAATGACGGTAATCGCAATATGTTCATGTCTAGTCACGCCGACCGCCATGCCTATCGCGCTGGTATAGATAAAGCAGATAACAACAAATTCATTGGAACCGGTAATGCCATAGGAAAAGCCGTAACGCATCACCACCAGCAAAAAGACAATCGTCAAAAATGCCGCAAAGGTTACAATCAAGAACCATTCCAGCACTCTGGTCAGCCCCGCATTGATTTTTTCCAGCAAATCCATTTTTCAAATCCTGTTAAATGCAAGCCCTGCCAGACAGGGGTGACAGGGCTTGCTTGGGTTATCGGCTTTTGTTAACCGCAGGACTTGGCCGCAGCCTGAGCCTTGGCGATATCGTCAGCAGTGAACCAACCCTTGTCGATGCTCTGTTGATACACAGGCTGCACCGCCTTGCGGAAGGTTGCAATACCTTCTTCGGTCAGATAGTTCACTTCCATTTCTGCTGCCAGCTTGTCCAGCAAGGCGGATTCATCCTTGCGGGCCATATCATTGGACACCTTCATGGCTTCCACCGCGACCTCGTCAAACAGCTTTTGCAGATCAGCCGGCAGGCTGTCATACCAGGCCTTGTTGACCAGCAGCGGGTCCGGGCCAGACATATGGTTGGTCACGGACAGATATTTCTGCACTTCATGCAGCTTGAAGTTATAGATGTTTGCCGGCGGGTTGTGCTGGCCATCAATAACACCCTGCTTGAAGGCCTGATAAACTTCACTGAAGGCCATCGCGATCACATTGCCGCCCAGCTCCTTGGCCAGAGCCAGATAGAAATCATTCTGCGGCTCGCGAATCTTCAGGCCTTTCAAATCACCAACTTCGGTGATCGGACGCACATTGTTGGTGTACATCCGGAAACCCTGGGATACGCCCGTTGCCGGCACATGGATGCCGTTGGCCGCAGCCGTCTCCTGGATACCCTTGGTGAAATCGCTGTTCATCAGGCACAGCATCTGATCCCAGCCGGTTGTCAGGAATGGCAGGTTATACAGGCTGAACTTGCGGCTGGCATTCGGGAAGAAGCCGCCTCTGGTTCCCTGCAAGCTGCCGATGGTCACCAGATCATACATTTCCTTTTCCGTGCCGAGCACTGCATTGAAGTAGTTTTCCACCTCAATCCGGCCGCCTGACCGCTTTTCCAGCTCTTTTTCAAAATAGATCATGGATTGCGACCGGGAGGCCTGTTCGGGCTGCGAATTCCCATATTTGAATGTGAAGTCTGCCGCTATCGCCGTGCTGCCGGCACTCAGGGCACCGGCCACCAGCAAGGATGCAATTTTGGTAATTTTTTTCATATTTCCCTCCATTGGTTGGGCTCAAAAACACCCATTGAATGGACTAAATTTTTTTGGATTCCATCTGACAAACAAGTGAAATAGTCGAGTCTGGCAGAATTGATTTTTTTTGATATTTCTTGAGGTGATTTTTTCAAAAAATTGATGTAATTTGATGTGATATTTTGGGTTATCTTGCCGCCTATGTGGATTCGTGCACCAAAAATTGCTGAAATAGCCAAGCTGGCCGGAGTCGGCACCGCCACCGTGGATCGGGTGCTGAACGGGCGTGCCCATGTGCGCCCGGAAATGCGCCAGCGGGTGATGCAGGCCAAAGAAACGCTGGAGACGGGCGGGCCGCAGGTAGCCCGCAAAAAACCGTGGCGCATCAGGGTGTTCCTGCCAGAAGGAGCCGGACCGGCGACGGAGTTTCTGGCACGCTGTTTTCTGGAATCCGGCAGGGTTTCCAACGCGCTGGTGGAATGTGTCTATTCCCGCAAATTTGAGCCTGCCACGCTGGCGCGCAAGTTGCGGGCGGCGGCCGGGCAGGGGCTTGATGCGGTGGCGTTTCAGCCGCTGGAAGACCCAAGGGTTCATGATGCGATCTCCGAATTGAACGGCTATGGCATTCCCACTGCCGCTATCATGTCCGGTTTTGAAAACACATCGATTGTTGGTTTTGTGGGCATTGACAACCGCAGTGCCGGACGCACGGCGGGGTATCTGATGGGCCGCTTGCTTCCCCGCGCCGGGCGGGTGGCGATTCTCTCTGGCGGAGAGCTTTACCGGGTGCATGAGGATCGCGAGATTGGATTTCGCACGGTGATTCGCAGCCAATATCCGTTTCTGGATGTGATCTGCACCCATGGCGGGCGCGATGATGTTGAGGGGAATTACCGGGAAATGTGCCTTTTGCTGGAACAATATCCCGATCTGTGCGGCGTCTATAATATTGGCGGCGGCAATCGCGGTGTTGTTCGGGCGCTGAATGAGGCGGGCGTGGCCAGTGAGATGGTCTATATAGGCCATAACCTGTCACGCTATACGCGCAATTTCTTGCTTGATGGCAGTATGGATGTGATCATCCATCAGAATTGCCGGCTGGTTGCCGAGGAAACCATCCGCCTGCTGGTCGCACATCTGGAAAAAGAAGAATTCCGCCAGACCATGGTGCCGGTTGAGGTAATCACCCGCGAGAATTTAACAGGGGCTGTTTTTGCCTGAAACACGGCAGCACGCCAAACTTGGCTGACATCTTTATCTGACAAAGGGAGAAACATGGAACAGAAAACTAAACGAATCTACACCTGGGATGCACAACCTTCGCGGCGCAATCTGACAGCTGCCGATATCCGGGCCTGCAAGGGCGTGCAGATACTGACCCAGACAACCGCCAATACCGAGGAAGAAGCCGCCGCCGCGGCAGAGGCCGGTATTGATATGCTGATCTGCAACGCCGCCAATGTCGAGCGGGTGCGCGTCGGGGCCCCGCATCATTTTTTAACCGCTGCCATGCCGATCCCGGATTTTCAGACAGCTGATGACATTCTGCGCGGGGCCCTGCTGGCTCTCAAGCAAGGAGCTGATTCGGTGATGACCGCACGGCAATTTGCGATGGTGGAGATGCTGGCAAAAGAAGATATCCCGGTGATGGGGCATCTGGGGCTGGTGCCGCGCAAATCCACCTGGCGCGGCGGTTTGCGGGCCATAGGAAGCACCGCAGCCGAGGCGCTTGCGCTGATGCAGGATTTCCGGGATCTGGAAAATGCCGGCGCCTTTTCGGTAGAGGCTGAGGTCATCCCCGCCGCCCTGATGAAAGAGATTAACCGGCGCACCGGCCTGATTACTGTATCGCTGGGGTCCGGGCCGGATGGCGATGTCTCCTATCTGTTCCAGAATGATATTTGCGGGGAAAATCCGCTGCCGCGCCATGGGCGCGCCTTTGGCAATCTGGCCAGGCTGGCTGAGCAGATGGCCGTTGAGAGGCGTGCAGCGCTGGCTGCTTTCCGGGCTGAATCGCTGGCCGGGACCTTTCCCGGTGCAGCAGAAAATGCCCGCATCCCCGAAGAGGAGCTGGCGGCCTTTCTGGATCAGGTGGATAAATAGCCCGCCTCCGCCCCCTCGCTTGCTGCAATTTTTGCAGCACGGTTGGCAAGAATCAGCGCTTTTTGCGACTGCCCCGCCTGCCTATGCTGGCGCGCTGATGAGGCAGGAACAAAGCGGGGCGCCCGATGCCTGGTATCTTGATGACCGATTTGGATGGCACGCTGCTGGGCCATGATGATTTTGACTTTGCGCCGATAAAGCCTGCCTTGCTGGACTATTTGGCGGACGGGCTGACCCTGCTGCCCAATTCCAGCAAGACGCGGCCGGAAATGGAGGCTTTTTGTGAGGCCTTCGGCGCGCGCCTGCCCTTTATCTATGAAAATGGGGCAGCGCTGGCCAATGGAGATTTGCTGGCGGCCAACCGTCCGACTGCTGACAGCTGCCATCCGGCGGCGCTGGATATCGCCGCTCTGGAGGCGCGCTGGACCGGGCACATTGCGGCCGGGCTGCGCCAGCATTGTGTGTTTGTCAAAGATATGGACCGCCCGCGCCAACAGGCGGTGCTGGGCTTGCAGGGGGCCGCCCTTGAGCGGGCAATGGGGCGGGCCTATTCGCTGCCCTTCTTGTTTGAGGGCCCGGACAGGGCCCGCACCGAGCTGACCCGGCAAGCCCAGGCAGCTGGCCTGTCCATCCAGCAGGGCGGGCGGGTCTGCAACCTGTCCGGCCAGCATGGCAAGGCTGATTTCAACAGCATGATAAAGGACTGTCTGGGCAGCAGGGGCAGCGGGCCGCTGATCGCCTTTGGTGACAGCAAGAATGACACCGCGATGCTGGAGGCGGCGGATATTGCCTGCATCCTGCCGCGTCCGGGCGAGGGGCCGCTGCGGCTGGCCAACCCGCCTGCCCGCGTGATCACAGCAGAACAGACCGCCCCGCTGGGCTGGCTGGAGGCCGCACAGGCCGCACTCAACCCATGCGACTAACCGGTTCCGGGGAAAGGGAGAGAAATGGGTGATTTTTCACAAAATGGCAGCGTTGCTACCTTGCATAATTTCGGCACCCGCACTCTGGAGGAGCTGGAGGCGGATTTGAAGCTGTTTTCCGGCTACCGGCCAATGGAGTTGATTCTGCCCAGCCTTTATTCCGAACTGGAAGGCCCGGCCTTGCAGCATATTGTCGATGAGATAAGCCAGGTGGATTATCTCAGCCATGTCATTATCGGGCTGGACCGGGCAAATCGCGAGCAATATGACTATGCCTATTCCTTTTTCAAGAAACTGAACAAGCCTTTTTCCCTGCTTTGGAATGACGGGCCCAGATTGCGCGAGATTCAGGAGGAGCTGGCCGGCAAGAATCTGGCCCCAACCGAACCAGGCAAGGGGCGCAATGTCTGGTATTGTATCGGTTTTGCCCATGCGCGCGGCAAGGCAGAGGCGGTGGCCTTGCATGATTGTGATATTCTGACCTATGATCGCGGGCTGCTGGCCCGGCTGTTCTATCCGATAGCCAATCCGAATTACCAGTTTGAATTCTGCAAGGGATTTTATGCGCGGGTCGCAGATGGCAAGATGAATGGCCGGGTCTCGCGCCTGCTGGTCGCCCCGCTGCTGCTGGCGATGGAACGGGTGCTTGGCTCCAGCGATTATCTCAGCTTTATGAAAAGCTTCCGCTATCCGCTGGCAGGAGAGTTTTCCTTCCGCCGCTCGCTGATCCCGGAATTGCGGATACCCTCTGACTGGGGGCTGGAGGTCGGCATTCTGTCCGAAATGCAGCGCAACCAGGCCAGCAACCGCATCTGTCAGGTCGATATCGCGGATAATTATGACCACAAGCATCAGGATTTGTTAGAAACCGACCGCAGCGCCGGTCTCTCGCGTATGTCGATTGATATTTCCAAGGTGCTGATCCGCAAGCTGGCAACCAAGGGCTATGTTTTCGGGCCGGAGACTTTCCGCACGATAAAGGCCACCTATTTCCGCATGGCTCTGGATATGGTTCATTTCTACCAGACCGATGCTGAGCTGAACGGGCTGGCCTATGATATCGACACAGAAGAGCGGGCGGTTGAGCTGTTTGCCGAGAACATCATGCGGGCGGGAGATGATTTCAGCTACTCGCCAATGGAAACCCCCTTTATCCCGTCCTGGACCCGGGTCTTTTCTGCAATGCCTGATATTGGCTACCGGCTGCGGCGGGCGGTGGAAGCTGACAATCAGGAGCTGTCCTGATGGAGGTCCCTTCTGCTGGCGCGTCTGAGGATGGGTCCATCCTGCACTGGCTGAAGGTCATCTATCAGGATCGGCCGGAGGCTGAGCTGGGCGAGCTGGCCACCGCGCTGGCCAGGCGGATCAAGACCGGCGCGCCAGAACCGGCAGAGCTGGCCGGGCGCAACTGGCCGGATTCATTCAGGCAGGCCTGCCTACCCCCCCCCTCAGCTGGCAAAATGCGGCAGGGATTTTATATCTGTTCCGGCGGCGCGGCGGGTCTCGGTATAGGACGCAAAAAGCGGGGCAACCGGCTCCGGCTGCCAGTCCAAAAGACCCTTTTGATAGCTGGGGCGGGCTTTTATC
>JADHLK010000028.1 GCA_016780695.1 Alphaproteobacteria bacterium
CCTTGGGCCAGTTTGAAACTTGCCATATCTCACTGGCGATTTCAGGAGGAAGATGTGACGGTAAAAAGAGGTTACATAGATATCGAAACCGGGCAAATTCATTACCGCTATGCCGGTGAGCGCAAAAACCCGGTCATCACGCTGTTCCATCCCTCTCCCGGCTCATCACGCCAGCTGCATTATCTGATAGCCGCGCTGGCCAAGACCCATTTCGTCTATGCCCCGGATACGCCGGGCAATGGCCTGTCCGATCCGCTGCCCCTCACGCAGCCGGAAATCGCAGATTATGCCGCCTCCCATCTGCAGGCCCTGAAGGCGCTGAGGGTAGATAGCTCAATCCTGTTTGGAACCCATACCGGGGCCAGCATCGCTGCCCATCTCAGCCAGCTACCGGACAATCCGGCCACCCTGTTGATATTGGATAGTGTCGGTCTTTATGACCGCGCCGAACAACAAGACCTGCTGGCCGAGTATGCGCCGCCGAAAACTGCCACTGCCTCAGGTGAGCATCTCTCATGGGCTTGGCATTTTGTCAAAAACCAATGGCTATTCTGGCCCTGGTATAAGGATGACAAAGAAAATCGGCTGCATCGAGGGCTGCCCGAAATAGGCTATCTGCACGGGATGTGCGTTGATGTGCTGGAGAGCCTCGAAACCTATCATCTTTCCTATAATGCGGCTTTCCGGTTCGACAAGGAAGCCTGTTTCAAGGGCATTGAGTGCCCTACCATCATTGCCTCTGACAAAGAGGATATGCTGTTCAAATATTTTCCCAGATTAAGCGCGCGTATCCCAAACTCTGCTGAGCTTATTCACACCGGATGGCAAAATAGCGCCGCGGCAAAATCCAGTGTCACGCTGTTGCAGGAAAAGATAGGGGAGTTGGAAAAATCCGGCCTTGACGCCTAACCAAACTGGCTTGCCCGCCAGACCCCGAGGATAGCCGGATGGGGGGCAGCTTGACGATGAGCCTAGCTTGACGATGAGCCCGGCTTGACGATTAGCCGGGGAAATGAAAGACTTTCCGCATGGGTGGGGCCAGGCCTGCTTTTTTCCGCATCTGATGGGTGATTGAGTAATGGGCAAATTTCTGAATACAGATCAAATCCGGCAATATCAGGAATCCGGCTTTGTCAGCCCGCTTGATATTCTGAGCGAGGACGAGCTGCGCGCGATCAATGAGGAGATCGCATTTTTTGAGGAAAAAACCGGCAAACTCATTGATTTTCCCTACAAATCAAGATGTCACCAGATATTTGGCTGGGCTGACAGGCTGGTTCACCATCCAAAGATTCTGGATGCGGTTGAAGATGTGATTGGCCCGGATATTCTATGCTATCATGCCACGCTTTGGGTAAAACCTGCCCGATCGCCTGCTTTTGTCAGGTGGCATCAAGACGGCACCTATTTTTTTCTCGACCCGGCGCTTCATGTGACCGCCTGGGTTGCGCTGACCCTCGCAGATGATGAGGCGGGCTGTATGCAAGTGATACCCGGCTCGCATAAGGGAGAGTTTTTGCAGCATGATGATGATGAAAACCCAGATAACCTGATCCCCAGAGGCCAGGGACTGGCCATGGAGGTCAATAGGGAACAGGCGGTCAGTATGCCTCTGCAAGCCGGGCAAATGTCCCTTCACCACACCAAATTATTCCACGCCTCTTTTGGCAATAACAGAGATACAAGACGCATTGGCTTTGGCATCAGCTATATTCCGGCTGCCACCCGTGATATTGGCAAAACCAAGGCGCACGCCCTTCTGGTAAGAGGGGAAGATCATTTCCATAATTTTCTGGCTGAAAAAAGGCTGGCAATTCCGGAGAGCCCGGAGCAATTTGCCTATCACCTTGATTTGATGCGGCAATTTCGCAAGCGTCAGGATGAGGGGGCAACCTTTTCCAAGGCCCAGCTGGATTAATCAGCTGGATAACTCAGCTGGATTAATCAGCTGGCAAGCCACACTAAGCCGCTTGCGGGCAGTGTTGGGGCTGTATTTTACTGGATACTATCTTGGTTGCGGGGGCAGGATTTACTCAAGACCCTACAATTACAATGTGGGTATGAAGTCGTTGCGGGGGCACGCAACCGCCGTTACTTGCACCTAAAATTTGCGAGAATTTAGTGTCTTTATGATTGCAATGGCTGTATTTGATCAAGTCGCTATGAGCAGAAAGCGAGTGTGGTCTGCTTGTATTATCTGCATTTAATCACCGTTTCAGCATTTTTATAGAGTCATTTATTATTATTTGTCGACAGAGAAACCTGAAGGGACTTGATTTGGAATTCCAAATCTTAGTTTTTTGGCGGATCGCCCAGTTAGCGCATGCATGAATGCTACCAAATTTGCAATTTCTTCCTCTGAGAGAGGTATGGGTTTAATGTCAATTTTTTCTTCATACCTTTTCATCTCTATTCGGTCATCCCAAACCAAAAAATCAAAAGGTTCTAGCCAGGGGACACTTGGCAAATTTGCCATGTCCCGTTGCCAGTTTCTAAGTGATGCAAGTGGATTTGAATGATGGCGAATAATGCCTTCCAGTTCAGGGAAAGCGCCGTTATGCCCATAAGGAGCTGTCAGCGCCACATTACGCAGTGATGGCGTGCGAAAACGGTAGGCATCTTCCAGCCTGTCTGTTTCTCCCATGCGGCCGACATCCCGGACATAAGGGTCAAAGCGCCGGGTGCGCCCGGGGCCAAAGGGCGGGATGGCCAGCGCGTGGAATTTCTGGTCCGTCAAGAGCGAACCGGAATGGCAGCTGGCACAATTTGCCTTGCCATAAAACAATTCCATGCCTTTTTTCTGGTCGGCATTGAGGGCCGCGCCATCGCCAGCCAAATAGGCATCAAACGGGGAATCACGGGATTCAAATTCCAGCGCAATGAAAGCGGCCAAAGCCTCACCAATATGGGCAATGGTTACCTGCTCTGCTGTCTCTACATCATCAAAGACCTGAACAAACATCTCGCCATATTCCGGGATAATACGCACCCGCTTTGCCAGAATAGGCCACACATAATCTATCCGGTCATGAACCGCGCCTGCTACTTCATTTTCCTTTGGGTTGCCGGCCATTTCAAATTGTGCTGTCAGCGGGAAAAGCGCCTGTGTGCCCAGCACGCTCTCCAACCCTTGGGGCAGCCATTCCTCAGCCGGGCTGTTGAAATTATTATTGTAATCATCGCTCAAAGAGAGCCGCCCATCATGGAACAGGACGGTAAAATCCTTGGCCCCCAGATTCCACAGGGCCGAGGCATTGCGCGGGATACGCTTTTTGATTTTGGCCGCCCCAAAACCGGGCAGCCGGTCTGGCCCAAGCCCGACCCCGCCCTCACCAATGCCAAGCGACAATCCATCTGCGCCGCCAAAACGCGGATGATGACAAGTGCCACAGGAAATATTGCGATTGCCAGAGAGAATTTTATCATAAAAAAGCAGCTGACCAATTTTCGCCCGTTCTTCGGAAAATTCATGGTAATCTGAGGCGGTCAGAGGGGCTGGCAGGGTTTCTGCCTGCGCGCCTGTCTGGGCAGCCAGTGTAAAAAGGGCAATAAACAGGAGCCATAAATGCTGAGAAAATGGGCGTTTCTTTTCTGTCTGGCATTTACTGTCTGCATCATGGCGCGGCCGGGCCTTGGCGAAATTGAACAGGCGCGTGATTTGATGGAAGCGAATGAATTTGAAGCTGCTTTTCGCGAATTGTGGCCAGCCGCCCGATCCGGCAACGCCGATGCCGAGGAATTGATCGGGATTATGTATGCGATGGGGCTTGGGGTTAAGCAAGATTATCAGCGCGCTTTTGATTGGTATTTGCGCTCGGCGATGAAAGGTCATCCAGGAGCGCAATCGGGTGTAGGATGGTATTATGAGCTCGGGCTCGGCATGCCTCAGCCAGATTTGGTGCGCGCCTATATGTGGTATGTTTTGTCCGCTATCGGCGGCGATCCGGACGCGGCGATCAGTCAAGAGGAGGTGATCAAGAAAATGACACTGGAACAGATTGAACAGGCCAATCAGATGATTGATGATTACCGTGTCTGGCTTTATCCGTTTCGCTGACATGTTATGCAACAAAGAATCTGGCAAGAGGGAAAAATCCCGGGCATCACCGCAGCAATGCCCGGGTTATTATTGTGACGCAATTAGTTGATATCCTTACCGCGTCCGCCATTCACATCAGCTTCTGCCGCGCTGACAGCAGCTGTGAAAGCGTTGAAGACTTCTTCGCCGCCCTTCACATTTGACTTGAACCAGTCATAGACCGGGGCTGCTGCTTTCTTGAAGGCCGCCTTTTCGGCAGGAGTCGGCACATAAAGATCGCCACCACCGGCAACGAAATCTGCATAGGCCTGAATGGATTTGCGTTTCGGTGAGGCAAAGGTTGCCTGCTGAAGCTGGTAGAAACCATCCACCACAACAGTTCTCAGACCTTCTGGCATGGCCATGAATTTATCATTATTCATCCACCACAGCGCGCCCATATAGGCATGGCCATCAAGCGTAACATATTGCAGGCCAGCATCCGGGAATTTCATGCCCATGATATCGGTGATGCCGTTTTTGGACCCTTCAACAACGCCTGTCTGGAAGCTGGTGAACAGCTCTGGCCACGGAATCGGTGTCGGGGATGCGCCCAGTGCCTTAACCAGCTCTTGCGGCAGGTCCGCTACAACTGTGCGGATTTTCAGACCACCCAGATCATCCGGGTTTTGCACCCGGCGCTTGGTGTTGGCAAAGTTACGCCAGCCGCCAGTATTGCCAACCGTCATCAGCCGGATCTTGCCGCCTGAATCTTTCAGGGCCATGTCACGCAACTTGCGGGTAAAATCACCGGACAGAACATGCTCAGCAATCCGGTCATCAGACATCAGATACGGCACATCGAGAATCTGCACATATGGGAAAATGCCAGCGGCCCCCCCGGATGTGGAGATGTAAACATCGATAGACCCATCTGCAACACCTTGCAGACATTCTGCGCCTTTTGAGCACAGCTGCGTGCCGACGAACAATTCAACAGCAATCGCACCGTTTGAGGCACTCTCAACATAGTTTTTGAAAACAACGAGGCCGTCATAATCCTCATCATTTTCATTTGAGTTGGCAGTCGCCCGGATTGTGTAATCCGCCGCTTGCGCAACAACAGCTGTGACCGCCAGCATGGCAGCCAGTATCAGCGGTTGGAATATCTTCTTCATATTTTCCTCCTTTTGGTGAACGCGTCGAAGATACTAAGAGACAAATCCTGTTAATCGAGGAATTGTCATGGAAATAGCCGGAATGAAGGTTATCAAGAAGATAACGATGATTTCGACTAGCAGAAAAGGTAAAATGGCACGCGTGATTTCTTCTATGCGCTCTCCAGAAACAGAGGAGGCAACAAACAGCACAAGCCCCATGGGCGGCGTCGCCAGCCCAACAGTCAGATTCACACTCATAATAATGGCAAAATGCACCGGATGGATGCCAAGATCGACAAATATGGGCCCCAAAATCGGCCCCAATATGATAATCGCCGGCCCGGCATCCAAAAACATTCCCACAATGAATAATAAAATATTTATTAAAAACAGTAAGATCAGCGGGTTTTCTGAAATTGACAGAATAAGGCTGGCTAAATATTCCGGGGCATGGCTGAGGCTGACGACGGTTTTGAAGGCCATCGCCGCCCCTACCAGCAGCAACACCACCGCTGAGGTCATGGAGGCCCGGCTCAACACCTCTGGCAAATCGGCCATCCGCAATGTTCGCATGACAAAAAAGCCGATAAAGACCGCATAGCCAACCGCAACCGCTGCCGCCTCAGTCGGCGTGAAAACACCCAGCAAGATGCCGCCCAGAATAATCACCGGGGTCATCAGCGGGAAAAAGGCTTTCAGCGAAGCCTGTCCGCGCTCCGGCCAGCTGTAGCGTCTGCTGGCGGGGGGGAAATCTCTCAGATTGGCCATGACTTTGACCATGAGCATCAGGCCCACACCGACCAGAATACCAGGCACAATGCCAGCAAGGAACAGGGCCGCGACGCTCTCTCCCATTACATAGGCATAGATAATCATAATACCCGACGGCGGGATAATTGGCCCTATGACTGAACTGGCTGCGGTGATCGCGGCGGCGAAGCGGCGGCTATAACCCTGTTTCACCATCGCCGGAACCAGCATCGATCCCAAGGCCGATGTATCAGCAACCGCAGACCCGGACAGGCCCGCAAACAAGATAGAAGACAGGATATTTACATGCGCCAGACCGCCGCGCAAATGCCCCATCATAGCTTGCGCGAATTCCACCAGCCGGGCGGTAATCCCGCCCCGATTCATCAGCTCACCCGCCAGCATGAAAAAGGGAATCGCCATCAGCGGAAAACTGTCTATGCCGTTATAGACATTCCGGTAAAGCAGGATGATATCGCGCTCTTGCCCGTTCAGCCACAGCAACAGGCCAGGGGCCGCCAGCAAGGCAAAAAACACCGGCAAACCAACCAGAAGCAGGATCAGAAAAACTGGCAAAAACCAGATCAGCATTATTCAACCCCTCTCTGGTCACTATTCTTTATTGGCTTGAGGGCCGCCTCTTTGCCCGCGAGGGTCACCGCCATCCGCAGCAGCAATTCCAGATTAACCAGAACCATCAGGCAAAAGCCGACAAACAAGGACATATAAGCCCAGGCCAGCTTTATCTTCACCGCTTTCATGCCGATAAGATGCAAGGGAACCTTCAAAGAGGAGCTGGCAAAGAGCCAGCCGGAAGAGACATGTGCCCAGCCCAGCTTGACTGCCACCAGCAACACCATCATCGACACCAGCAACAGGAAAAAAATCAGCAGCTTGCACACCAGACCGGGCAGCAAGGTCTGGATACCGTCAATCGCCACCATACTGCCTTGCCGCAGCGCGACTGGGCCCATCAATCCGGCCAGCCACAACATCAAAAACCGGGCGGCTTCATCTGGCCAGGGCAGCGCGTTATTCAGCACATAGCGAAAAAAGACCTGGGTCAGGATGATGACCACCATCAACCCCATGGCAAAGACGGACAGCTGGCGGCCAAGATAGCCTGCCATATCGTTGAACCATTCCAGAGGTTTGATCAGCGCCAACACTATCTGCTTCCCCCGATACCCATAACCCCTGTCTTAACCGGCACTGTTGTAGCTGCCTTGGATATAGGTCAGCGGCACCCCATCAAAAACAGATACTCGTTCCACCAAACCTAATAGCAAAGAATGGTCTCCGCCGTCATAATCTGCAAAATAACGACATTCAAAGCGGGCGAGGCACCCATCCAGCAGCGGCACCTGCTGGTCGTTCACAGACCAGCTTGCCTGTTCAAACGCCTGCCCTGATTTTGCAAAGGCAATACACAACTCCTTGGCCTCTACCGGCATCACATGAACCGCAAAACTTTTTGCCCGCATGAACGCGTGATAGCGGCTTGAGTTTTTTGTCGGACACCAGACGATCAGGGCCGGATCGAGGGATACGCTGGTAAAGCTGTTCACCGTTATTCCCAGCGGGCCTATCTGACTCATGCAGGTGACGATTGTAACGCCGGTTGGAAATTGGCCCAGCGCCTTGCGATAGTCACCGGCCCGGTCCCCGTCCGGGCGAAAGCTGTTTGTTGGATGCTGCAAAAGATTGTTCATGGCACTTCCTGCCCGTTCACAGCTTCATAGATTTCAAACCAGCTTTGCCTGTCCATCGCAACCTTCAGCGCGTCTGATAAAGCCGCGATACGGGCCAGATTATTGGTTCCCATTACCGGCATAATCCGCGCCGGATGTGCTAACAACCAGGCAATGGCCACAGCTGACATATCAACCGAATATGCCTCTGCCATGCGGGTCATCACCGCCGCCAATTTTTTATGTGCTGCGGAAAAAAGCGCGCCGCCAGCCAAAGGTGACCAGGCCATGGGGGCAATCTGCTTTTCCTGCAAAAACGCAATATCCCCATTGGTAAAAGCCTGATTCGCCAACACCGACACCTCAATCTGGTTGGTCACCAGCCGGGTGTGCATCGCAGATTGCAGCAAAGTCCAGTCATGCGGCTTGAAATTGGACACGCCAACGGCCTTTACCTTTCCAGATGCAACCAGACTATCCAGAACCGCGCCGGTTTCCTGCGCGTCCATAAACGGGTCTGGCCGGTGGATCAGCAACAGATCAATTTGCTCAATCGCCATCAGGCGCAAACTGTCTTCGACCGACTGGTTGATATGTTTGGCACTGGTATCATAATATTTGACGCGCGCCTGTTCATGGCGGCCAAGCGGCGCGATAATATCGCATTTGGTGACAATCTCTATCTGATCACGCAAATGCGGGGCCTGTTTCAAGGCCGCGCCAAAAAGCTCTTCTGCCTCATAGCCGCCATAGATATCAGCCTGATCCATAGTGGTAATGCCCTGCGCCAGACAGGCCTCTATCTTGGCCTGAATATGCGTTGCTGAGACATCCTGATCATCGGCGAGCCGCCACATTCCGTAAATCAAACGGGACAGGGACAGGGTTTCATTTAAGGCAATTTTTTCCATTAGTTTCTTGCTCCGGCACCCAGCGGCGTTGCGGGTGTTTTTGCTGGAACCCGCCCATATTCATGCGGCAAAGAGCAGGTCTGGAGATGCGGCATGACAAGTTTGCCGATATAATCACACTCATCAAGATGCGGGTAACCTGAAAAGATAAAGGCCCGGATACCCATTTTTTGATAGGCCTCCAGCTCCGACAATATCTGGTCCGCAGACCCGACAAGGGCTGCTCCACAGCCAGACCGGGCGCGCCCCACCCCGGTCCAGAGATGCGGCTCAATGAACCCTTCCATATCCGCCAGCTCGCGGTTGCGTGCCTGACGGGCGACCCCCAGTGATGTCGAATCCAGCGCCCGATCGCGGATAGCCTTGCCAGTCTCATCATCCAGTTTTGAGACCAGCTCTGCGGCATATTCGCGGGCCTCTGCCTCTGTGTCCCGGACGATCATATGCACCCGCAGCCCATAATCCAGCGTGCGGTTATAGATTTTGGCCTGCTCATGCACAGTCTTCATGCGGCCTGCCAATTCTTCCTTGCTTTCCGGCCACATCAGATAGACATCACAATGCTGGGCACACAGATCAATGGCAGCTGGGGAATAGCCGCCAAAATAAAGCAGCGGGCCGCCATTTTGCTGATATGGGCGCGCCGGATCTGTCGTCACCCCCTCAAAGTGATAGATTTCGCCCTGATAATTTATTTCATCACGCGTCCAGGCTTGGCGCAGAATCTCCACCACCTCTCGCGAGCGCTGATACCGGTAGGCGCTTTCCTCTACCTGACCCGGGAAATCTGAGCTGATGATATTAATCGTTAAGCGCCCTTCCAGCATATGGTCAAGGGTCGCCACCGTGCGGGCCAGCATGATCGGCTGCATCTCCCCGCAACGCACCGCCGCCAATAAATTTATTTTTTCCGTGATCGGGGCGCAGCCAGCAACAAAGGAAAGCGTATCTTGACCAACCTGATAAGAAGAGGGGCAAAGAATATTTCTGAACCCGTTGGTCTCAGCGCGTTTTACAATTTCCGAACAATGCGCCCAGCTGGATCGCAAGGCGCCTTCTGGAACGCCCAGATAGCGAAAATCATCTGAGCAAAGGGCAGAAAAAAAACTGACCTCTGCTGCCTTGAGGTCGGGGCTGGTAATCGGCACGATCGTCATCAAACTTCCTCCAAATGACCCCCTATTATAAAGTTGGAAAAAAATATATCAATGGTGTATCAATTTAGGTGTGATGATACAGATTGAAGAAAATATTTCTGCTGGAAAACTGCCAGTTTATCTGCAAATCGCGGAACAGATTGCGCGGCAGATCAGTGCAGGACTCTTGATTGATGGACAGCGGTTGCCGCCTGAAAGAGAGCTGGCCCTTGATTATGGCGTGACTGTGCGGACCTTGCGTAAATCGCTTGCGCGCCTGACCGAGCAAGGGTTGCTGACGCGCCGACAAGGGTCTGGCAATTATGTGAGCAAGAATGAGAATGCTGGCTCCATCTATTCATTCTTCCGGCTTGAGCGGCCAGCAGGAGGCGGCTTGCCCTCGGCCTTTATGCTGGATGTAAGCAGTCTGAAAAAGCCAGAGGATCTGCCATCCTTTGGAAGCTCCAAATCAGGTCACCGCTTTCGCCGCCAGCGTTTTCTGGATGATATTCCGGTTGCGGCAGAGGAAATTTGGCTGGACCAATCCTGTGCCAATCAGATAAACCCGGCACAGATGTCCCATTCCTTGTATAAATTCTATAAAGAACGTTTGGGGATTTGGATTATCCGCGCAGAAGATTGGATAGGGCTTTCGCCTCTGCCTGATTGGGCAGATGGTTTGCTTTCGCCCCATGCTGGCGCAGCTTGTGGATTTATAGAGAGATTTGGCTGGTCACAAGATGGACAAAAGGTTGAATATTCCCGTACATGGTATGACACAAATGCGGCACGCTATGTTGCCAGAATAAAATAAAGGACAAAAGATGACGACTTTTTATGGACTGATTGGGTGCGGCATGATGGGACGCGAGCATCTACATAATATTGCCTTACTAGAAGATACTGCTGTATCTGTCATTTACGAGCCTGATAAAGAAATGGCCCGAGCAGCTGCAGCACTGGCACCTAAGGCAGTATTTGTTGAGTCTGTAGAAGCACTTCTTGCCTATCAGCCCTTAGACTGTCTTGTGATTGTTAGCCCGAATCATTGTCATCTTGACCAGCTGGAGATGATAGCCAAGATGATTTGCCTGCCAATACTGGTTGAAAAGCCACTATTTACAGATGCGAATGATTTACATCGTGTTAAACGGCTCAAAGACAGCTATGGCGCACCTATTTGGGTGGCAATGGAATATCGATATATGCCGCCCATGCAGGAATTTATAAAATCTGTTGGTGAGATTACCGGTGGGCTGAAAATGCTGACCATAACCGAACATCGCTTTCCTTTTCTCGAAAAAGTCGGAAATTGGAATCGGTTCAATGAAAATTCAGGGGGCACTTTTGTTGAAAAATGCTGTCATTTCTTTGATTTAATGCGGCTGATTTTAAAGAGCGACCCAATTAAAATAACCGCCAGCGCTGGTCAGGAAGTAAATCATCTAGAGGAGATATATGATGGGCGGCGTTCGGATATTTGGGATTGCGGATACGTCATTGTTGATTTTGCGAACGGCGCAAGAGCGATGCTGGAATTATCTATGTTTGCGGAAGGATCAGAATATCAAGAAATGATACATGCTATTGGGCCGGCTGGAAAATTGGAGGTAAAATTGCCTGGACCTGCCCGCCTCTGGTCAGGTGACCCGGATAAAATCCCGGTTCCCGTGCTTATAAAAAGCCCGCGCCGACCTTGCGCTCCGGTGCATATTTCCTGCCCTATAGATGAAACCATCCTAGCCGCCGGTGACCATAATGGCTCCACCTTTCATCAGCATAAACGATTTTTAGAGGTTGTCCGCGCAAACGGGAAAACTGAAGTCAGCCTTGATGATGGTATTTGGGCTGTACGCATGGGCCTCGCCGCGCAGGAATCCGCACGCACAGGAGAGGCTGTCCGTCTGCTCTCCCATGATTAAGACGCCTTTCTTTCTAACCCTGAATGTTTAAAAAAGCTAGTCCAGCAAGGTTCGTTCAATCGCTGTTTGCCATCCAGCCAAAATGGCGGCACGATCGGTTGTTGCCATGTTTGGCACAAATTGCTTATCTTGCTTCCAGATGTCAGTGATATCATCTATTTTGTTGATCTCACCACATCCAAGTAAGGCTAAAATTGTGGCGCCCAGTGCTGTAGTCTCTGTTACCACTGGCCTGTCTACTGGCAGGTTTATTATGTCAGCCATAAATTGCATCAGCCACCCGTTTGCAACCATACCACCATCAACCCTTAGCGCGTTTGGCTCTATCCCGTCTGCGCGCATAGCTTCAATCAAATCGAAGGTCTGATAAGCGACAGATTCCAGGGCTGCGCGGGCGAAATGCGCTGGCCCCGTGTCGCGGGTCAAACCATAAATTGCCCCCCTGGCATCAGGTGACCAATGCGGTGCGCCCAAACCTGTCAAGGCGGGTACCATATATACCCCATCATTACCTGCAAGTGAAGATGCCAGTCGCTCACTCTCGGCTGCAGAAGATAACAAACCCATACCGTCGCGCAGCCATTGGATGGCTGCCCCTGAAATAAAAATGGACCCCTCAAGACCATAGGTGGGCTGGCCATCTATCTGATAAGCAATCGTTGAGAGCAAGTTATTCTTTGTTGCCAAGCAATCGTGACCTGTATTGACCAGCATAAAACAACCCGTGCCATAAGTTGACTTAATCGCGCCCTTATTTAGACATGCCTGACCGATAGTTGCCGCCTGCTGGTCACCTGCTACCCCACAGATAGGTAACGTCTGTCCAAAAATATTTGCCCCACAATCACCAAAATGACCGGCACTATCCAGCACCTCTGGCAGCATAGAAGCTGGAACATTAAATAATGCACATAATTCTGTATCCCAACAGCCTTTATGGATATTGTAAAGACTAGTGCGGCTGGCATTGGTAGCATCAGTGACATGACGCTTTCCACCTGTCATCTGCCAAATAAGATAGCTGTCAACAGTACCAAAACACAGCTCGCCTTTTTCAGCACGCTGGCGGGCGCCGGCAACATGATCCAGAATCCAAGCGACCTTGGTAGCGCTAAAATAGGGGTCCAGCAATAGACCGGAAGCCGCTTTCACTCCATCAAGATACCCTTCTTGCCGCAAGTTGTTACAGTGGTCCGCCGTACGCCTGTCCTGCCAGACAATCGCATTATAAATCACCTCACCAGACTGACGATCCCATACCAAACTAGTCTCACGCTGATTAGTGATACCGACAGATAGAATATGGATGCCAGATGCTTTTGCCTGTGCCACCATTTCACGCCCGACATTCAGAACAGACTGCCAGATATCGGTTGCTCGATGCTCAACCCACCCATCTGCTGGAAAAAGCTGCTCAAATTCTTGCTGGCTTACGCCCAAAATCTGTCCATCTGTTGAAAATAAAATAGCTCGCGAGCTAGTTGTACCCTGATCAATCGCTAAAATGGCACTATCATCCGCTGACATAAAAACATCCTTTTAAATAATTCATTGTTTTGATTGCGCGCTATGTTTAGGAA
>JADHLK010000029.1 GCA_016780695.1 Alphaproteobacteria bacterium
GTAAAATCCCCATCCGGGCTGGCCGCCGCCCATCGGGCCATCAACCCCAGAGCGACCGCATTGGCTGGCTGGCCCGGCATTTGGCCCAGCGCCTCTTCCAGATTGAGCAGGCACAGGTAATTTTCCCGCCCCTTGCGGATAACGATGCGCGCCGGAGCAGCCTCAGAGCGCGGCGAGGCAGGCAGGGCCGACAGCTCATCTGCTATCTGCTGTTGCAACGTGCGGGTATAGGTGGAGACCCAGACAGTTGCGTCATTCTGTTCTGCCCAGAGGCTGGCCGGGGCCAGATAGCCCAGCGTCTTGCCGGTGCCGGTGCCGGCCTCGCTCAGCAACAGGGTCGGTGGCGGGCCGGTTTCTGGGGCAACAAAAATCTGTGTCACTGCTGCCGCATAGTCAGATTGGCTACTGCGGCTCTCAGCGCGTCCGCCCAGCATCTCTGTCAGCCTTGCGCGCGCCGTATCCGGCATGACCGGCTTGCTGCCCGGCTCGCCCCTTGGAGGCAGGTCGGGGAATTCCGGCAGCCGAGCCCAGATGGCCGCAGCCCGGCCGTCCGGCGGGCCGGGCGGGCTGTCGGTAACGCCCAGCCGGGTCAGTATCAGCCCAGCCCAGCCCCAGCCGCCCTTGCCCATCATCAGGGCCAGCCCGGCCAGCTCGGCCTGCGCGCGCTCGGTCAGATTATCCAGATCATCCAGCAACAGACCGGCCACCCGGCCAATGACAACCGCCTGATCGGCCAGCCCGCCGGGCCGCGGCAAGCCACATTCAGCTGCCAGCCCGGCTGCATTCGGCAAGAGCGGGCGCGCCGGCCGGATAAAGGCAAACAGCTCCAGCACATCCAGCGCATCAGCCAGATCAACATCTCCGCAGCGCGCTGCTGTCCAGCGCCGGTGACAGATAAGCGGGCGCGTGCCGGCCAGCTTGTCTGCCAGCAAATTCATCGGGCTTGTCTCAATTTCACCGGCCGGGCTGATTAAGGCAAAGCTGTCACGCCCCGGGCACAGCACTGGACACGCGCCCAAATCCAGAATTGTGCGGGTGAATAAAGACATGGCTGAATTATAGGACACAAACCCTCCTGCTCGCCAGTTCTGTTTGTTGGCCCGTCTTTGTTGGCCCGCAGCAGAAAGCACGCAAAAAGACTGGCTTCAAACAGGCTTTGCCGCTAAAAGGATGGGCAATCAGACATCTGCCGGATAACCAGCTGCCTTATCGGATATGACCCAATCACCGCCCATCGCCAGCCAGCCACCTTTTGATGCCGCACAGGCAGAGCTCGCCGAACAGGCCAAATCTTGGCCTTTTGCCGAAGCTCGCGCGCTGCGTGAGCGGCTGGACAAGCTGGCCCAGCCTGCCGAGCAGCCAATAGTGTTTGAAACCGGCTATGGCCCGTCCGGCCTGCCGCATATCGGCACTTTTGGCGAGGTTGTTCGCACCTCCATGGTGCGCCATGCCTTTACGGTGCTGACCGGGCGAGCGACCCGCCTTGTCTGTTTTTCAGATGATCTCGACGGGCTGCGCAAGATACCGGACAATGTGCCGAATGCGGACCAGCTGGCAGATTATCTGGATCAGCCGCTGACCAGCGTGCCGGATCCGTTTGGCACGCATGACAGTTTCGGGGCCCATAATAATGCCCGCCTGCAAGCCTTTCTGGACAGTTTTGGCTTTGACTATGAATTCGTCAGCGCAAGCGAGCGCTATCGGAGCGGGGCCTTTGATGAGACCTTGCTGGCGATGCTGAAAAATTTTGAGAAAATCCGCCAGATCATTCTGCCTACGCTGGGTCCAGAGCGGCGCGAGACCTACAGCCCGTTCCTGCCGATTTGCCCGCGCAGCGGGCGGGTGCTGCAGCTCCGCGCTGAGGCCATTGATCCAGAAGCGGGCACGATCAGCTATCGTGACCCAGATGATGGACGCCTCTGTGAAGTGCCGGTAACAGGCGGGCATTGCAAGCTGCAATGGAAGGCAGACTGGGCGATGCGCTGGCTGGCACTGGGTGTTGATTATGAAATGAGTGGCAAGGATTTGATTGATTCTGTCACCCTCTCTTCAAAGATTGTGCGGGCGATGGGCGGAACCCCTCCTGCCGGCTTTTCCTATGAGCTGTTCCTTGATCAAAATGGCGAGAAAATATCGAAATCGCGCGGCAATGGCCTGTCGATAGAGGAATGGCTGACCTATGGCAGCCCGCAATCCCTGTCGCTGTTCATGTATGGCCAGCCAAAGCGGGCCAAGCGGCTCTATTTTGACAGTATTCCCAAGACCGTGGATGAATATCACAGCCATCTGGAAAAGACGGCCATTGCCGAGCCGGTGCAGCTGCTGGACAATCCGGCCTGGCATATCCATCAGGGCCAGCCGGAACCGGCCCAGCTGCCGGTCAGCTTTTCCCTGTTGCTGAATCTGGCTGCGGTATGTTCAGCCGAGAGCAAGGATGTGATCTGGGGCTACCTGTCTGACTATGCCCCAGGCTCCAGCCCGGAAAAGAACCCGGAGCTGGACAGGCTGGCTGATTATGCGGTGCGCTTTTATCAAGATCGGGTGCGCCCGCAAAAAAAATACCGGCCAGCCAGTGCCGCTGAAAAAACCCATCTGGCCGCCCTGCACAAAGCTCTGTCTGAGCTGCCGGAAACAGCGGATGCCGAAACCATCCAGTCTGCGGTCTATGCGGTTGGTGTTGCGGCGGACTATGACCCGCTGCGCGATTGGTTCAAATGTCTTTATGAAACGCTGCTTGGTCAGGAACAGGGGCCGCGCATGGGCAGTTTTTTCAAACTTTATGGCTATGCGGCCTCGCTGGCGCTGATTGAGGCTGCCAGAACCGGCCAGCTGGCAGATGAGGCCCGATGATCTGGCCGCTGGCTGCCGGGATTGCCCGCCTGCTGCCTGCTGAGGCGGCGCACCGGGCAGCTGTGCTGGCGCTGAAAACCGGCCTGCGTCCGCTGGCCAGCCCGCCCGCCTTGCCGGTCTCTATTCTGGGACAGGATTTTGCCAACCCGCTGGGGCTGGCTGCCGGTTTTGATAAGGATGGGGAGGCGATGGCTGGGGAGCTGGCGATTGGCTTTGGCCATCTGGAGGTCGGCACGATAACGCCGCTGGCCCAGCCCGGAAATCCGCGCCCGCGGGTATTTCGCCTGCCAGCCAGCCAGGCGGTCATCAACCGTTATGGTTTTAACAGCAGCGGCATAGACAGGGTGCGCCCCAGAATTGCCGCTTTCCGGGCCGCCCGCCCAGCCGCTGCGCTGGGGATCAATATCGGGGCCAATAAGGACAGCCGGGACCGTATAGCAGATTACCGGGCCGGGGCCGCTGCCTTTGCCGGGCTGGCCAGCTGGCTGACCATCAATATCAGCTCACCCAACACGCCGGGACTGCGCGATCTGCAAGAAGCGGCTTCCGCCCGGGCCATACTGCAAGGGGTTCAGGCCGCCATCGCTGAGCAGGGTGGCAGCTGTCCGGTGCTGGTCAAGCTGGCCCCGGATATGCAGCCCGCCGCGATGCTGGCGACAATAGATGCCTGTATGGAAGAAGGCTGTGCCGGTTTTGTGCTGACCAATTCCACCTTATCCCGCCCGTCCAGCCTTAGGGGCAGCGCACTCCATCAGGCAGGTGGCTTGTCAGGAAAACCTTTGGCCGGTTTGGCTGCCGAACAGCTGGCTCTGGCTGCCTCACATCTGAACGGGGCAACCTGTCTTTTTGGTGTCGGCGGCATTGCCAGCCCGGCAGATGCCTATGCGCGTCTGTTACTGGGGGCGAATTTGCTGCAGCTCTATACCGCTCTGGCCCTGACCGGCCCGCAGCTGCCCGGCCGGATTCTGGAGGGGCTGGCCCGCATGATGGCAGAGGATGGGGTGGCCCGCCCGGATGAGCTAACCGGCCAGTTCAGCGACGCGGTGGCAGCTTTGCGCCACTCAGAAGATTTGTGGCATAGGTGCTGAGCACATACATCAGAAAATTAGGCTGGCGCGGTGATGTCTCCGAGATATGCGGGTTCATCATCTGCAGGTCGTGCGGGTCTGCCATCACCGTTTTCAGCCCGTCAAAATACATAGGCAAAAACAGCCGCAAGGCCTGAGCCAGCGTCTGGCCGGGCAGGCGGCGCTGGTCAATTTCACTGACCAGCAAAGGCAAGGGAACCTGCTCCATGGCCAGAATCGCATCAATCTGATCCCAGAGATAATTTTCCAGCCGAATCGAGGTGCGCCGGTCGGGAAGCTGGATATTCCGCTTGGACAAGTAAAGTGCGGGCGAGACAGAAGATTCAGGCAAGTGTGCCACCCCCCATTTTTTATATTGGCCAGCTCTCAACAACCCGGCCCCGGTATTCCACGGGTTCAAGACCCACGAGGCTCAAAACCCAAGAGCGAAACGAAAGGTTAGCAAATCAAAGTTAACAAAAAATGAAGAAATCTCTTTAAGATTCAAGTTTTTTGGCTGGCCCGGATTTTTTACTCACTTTTCTGGTCACTTTTCTGGGCACCCGGCTTTTAAGTCCGGTCTGCCAAGCCAAAAGCCTCCTTGAAATACTTGACCTTTGGCAGGCGCTGGACTATAAACCCGCAATCTGTAGTCACGTATTTGAGACGTAGAGGCATTCTGTCATGGCCAAAAAATGTGAAATCACTGGCAAGGGTGTGATGACTGGCAATAATGTCAGCCACGCCAATAATAAGACGCGCCGCCGTTTTCTGCCTAATCTTCAGCAGACAACCTGGCAGTCCGAAGCCCTTGGCCGGGCGGTGCGCCTGCGGATCGCGACCTCCACCATCCGCTCTATTGAAAAGCATGGCGGTCTGGACGCGTTTTTGAAGCAGGCCCGCAATAGCGAGTTGGGTGATACCGGCCGGGCGCTGAAACGCCAGATTGAGGCCATAACGGCCTGAACCCGCTCTGTCTTGTGACAGAGGCGTTTAAAAACCCAAAAAAAGTGCCCCGCCAGCCAGCGGGGCTTTTCTTTTCTGCACCAACCAGCCCGGCACCCCAACTAGGCAAACCAATCAGGCGACCCGTTTTCCGTTGCGTCTTTCAGGGCGTCCGGTTTTTTGCTCATCAAACAGATCCGCCAGCTGGCCCATAACCGCCCCGCCCAGCTGTTCCACATCGGTGATGGTTACCGCCCGGTCATAATAGCGGGTCACATCATGGCCGATTCCAATCGCCATCAGCTGCACCGGAGAGCGCGTCTCAATCATCTCAATCACGCCGCGCAGATGCGCTTCCAGATAATTGCCGGCATTGGCAGACAGGGTGGAATCATCCACGGGTGCGCCATCTGAAATAACCATCAGGATGCGGCGTTCTTCCGGTCTGGCCAGCAGCCGGTCATGCGCCCATAACAGGGCCTCACCATCAATATTTTCCTTCAAGATGCCCTCGCGTAGCATCAGCCCCAAGGCCCGCCTGGCCCGCCGCCAGGGCGAATCGGCAGATTTATAGATAATATGGCGCAGATCATTCAGCCGCCCGGGCCGGTCTGGCTTGCCCGCCAGCTGCCAGGCCTCGCGCGCCTGCCCGCCTTTCCAGGCTTTTGTAGTGAAGCCAAGGATTTCCACCTTGACCCCGCAACGTTCCAGCGTGCGAGCCAGAATATCAGCTGTTACCGCTGCTATGGTGATCGGTCGGCCGCGCATGGATCCTGAATTATCCAGCAAAAGCGTCACCACCGTATCACGGAATTCGGTATCCTGTTCTTGCTTGTAGGACAGCGGCGAGAGCGGCTGGGTAACCACCCGGTGTAGCTTGCCGGCATCCAAAAGCCCTTCTTCGAGATCAAATTCCCAGGCCCGGTTCTGATAGGCCAGCAATTTACGCTGTAGCCTGTTGGCCAGCCGTGCGATCACCCCGGTCAGACTCTCCAGCTGCCGGTCCAGCATCCCGCGCAGCCGATCCAGCTCTTCTGCATCACACAGTTCTGCCGCTGGGACTATTTCATCATATTTGGAGGTGAAAACACTGTAGCCGCCCTCATACAGGCCGGGTCGGTTATGGCCCCTTGGATCGCCGCCCGGCGTATCGCCATCGGCCATCCCCTCCATATCCATATCGCCGTCCATTTCAGCGCTGTCATCGCCGCCCATGGCCTGGCTGTCTGCATCGGCCTGCATGGTCTGGCTGTCATCACCGCCGGACTCCTCCTCGCCCAGTGCTGACTGGGCCTGATCATCCTGGCCATCTTCCGGGCTGTCCTGCTCACCATTTTCTGCCTCATCCTCTTGATCAGAAGAATCTTCGCCCTCAGCAGCCTCGCCAATGGCATTATGCAGCGCGCCGATCAATTCCCGCGATAATTCAGCGAACAAATCCTGATCTGCCTCAACCCCTTTCATCTTATCCAGCACCGCCGCGGCCCGGCTGCGGATAAAGGGCCGCCACAAATCCATCGCCAGCGCCGTGCTGGCTGGCGGGGCCTCCCCGGTCAGCGTCTCCCGCAGCAATAGCCGCACCGCCTCTGCCAGCCCGTTATCCAGCTGATCAGACGCGCCCTCAGCGGGCACACCCAGCGCATGATTTTGATAATGGCTTTCCAGCCGCTTTGTCAGGTTTTGCCGCACCCCCGCCAGTTGATTGGCCCCAACAGCCTCCACCCGCGCCCGTTCTGCTGCATCAAAGACCGAACGCGCGGCAGCCGAAGCCGGACAGCTGCGCTGGTGCGTGTCAGCATCATGATGGGCCAGCCAGAGCGCTGCTGCATCTCCAGCGCCGCGCAAATCCTTGCGCCAGGCCGGCTTTTTTTCCCGCGGCGGGGCAGGCAGGCGCACCTCTTCCTTGCTGATATGGCTGTCCTGACCCAGATAGCGCACCTGATGCTGGCTGCCGCCGGCCAGCGCGCGCAACGCAGCCGCGTTGGCTTTCAGAAAATCTTGTTCGTTATCTGGTTCGCTCACGGCGTATCCTGTTGCCTGCTGGCAGTTCGGGTCATGAGGCGTGCTGGGAGATGCCCGGTGCCTCAGGCAGATCAATGCCAAAGACGCGCTGGTAATATTCAGCCAGCGTGGGGCGTTCCACCTCATCACATTTATTCAAAAAGCTAAGCCGGAAGCCCAGCGTTATATCATTGAAAATCTTTGCATTTTCAGCCCAGGTCAAAACCGTTCTAGGCGACATGACAGTGGACAGATCGCCTGCCATAAAGCCCTTGCGGGTCAGGTCTGCCATCCGCACCATCTGATCGATTTGCTGGCGGCCTTCTTTATTATCATAGCCTTTTTGCTTGGCCAGAATGATCGCGACCTCATCCTCATGCGGCAGATAATTTAAGGTCGCGACAATAGACCAGCGATCCATCTGACCCTGGTTTATCTGCTGCGTGCCGTGATAAAGGCCGGTCGTATCGCCCAGCCCAACCGTATTTGCCGTCGCAAACAGGCGGAAGGACGGGTTCGGATGGATAACCCGGTTGGTATCCAGCAAGGTCAGCTTGCCATCCACCTCCAGCACCCGCTGGATAACAAACATCACATCGGCGCGCCCGGCATCATATTCATCAAAGACCAGCGCGACCGGGTTTTGCAACGCCCAGGGCAGGATACCCTCTTTGAATTCGGTCACCTGCTTGCCATCGCGCAGCACAATCGCATCGCGGCCAATCAGGTCAATGCGGCTGACATGGCTGTCCAGATTGATCCGCAAGCAGGGCCAGTTGAGCCGCGCGGCCACCTGTTCAATATGGGTGGATTTGCCAGTGCCGTGATAGCCTTGGATCATCACCCGCCGATTATGGGCAAAGCCGGCCAGAATGGCCAGCGTGGTATCCTGATCAAATTGGTAATCCGGGTCCAGCACCGGCACATAATCTGACGGTTCTGAAAAGGCCGGAACCTGCATATCACTATCCAGCCCGAATATCTTGCGGGCATCAACCATGCTGTCCGGGGCAGGCAGGCTATGGGCCGGGCGGCCTTTCAATGTGTCTTCGGACATTCTTTACTCTCCAGAATTCGGGGTTGCTGCCAGATGGTAAGCCGGACAGGCAGACTGATTTACTGATTGTTTGCCTGCGGGTTTAGCCTTTTTTTGCGTAAAACTGAATAGGCAAGATTGATTTTCTTGAGCTTTTCCTCAGCCCGCGCATCCCCGCCATTGTGATCAGGATGATAGCGTTTGGCCAATTCATTATAGCGTTGTTTCAGCAGAACCGGATCAGAAACCGGGGCCATGTCAAAGATTTTCCAGGCTTCTTTTTCCTCTGCATCCATGCCCGCAAAGGCTGTTTCACGGGCCGGGCCGTCTTCAAAAAAGCCGAACTCATCCTCAAATTCAGCCTGCCCGCCCGGCCAGCCCGCCTTGCTAGCCGCGGATGTGCCAAATTTCCAGCTGGGGCGCTCCCAAGTGGTGGCTTTGCGGATTTCTGCTTCCAGAGCCGGCCCGTTCAGCCCGTCAAAATAATTCCAGGCCCGGTTATAGTCGCGCACATGATCAAGGCATAGCCAGAGATAATCACGCAAATGCTGGCGATTGCGCGGGGCTGGGTAGAGCCCCTCATTCGGACAGCCGGGAGTCGCACAGACCTTTGTATGGGTCGTGCCATCCTTTGGCAGGCTGTTTGTTTTCGGCATCTTTGCAAAACTCATAAAAACAAACTAATTTGGGCAAGCAATGAAAACAAGGGGCAGGAGACAGCCAAAATGACCGGCGGTGCGATTTATCAGCAAATAGAGACCCGGCTGCAACAGGCTTTTGATCCGGAAATCCTGATCCTGAAGGATGTGAGCGCGGCCCATGCCGGCCATGCCGGGGCGCCCCCGGGCGGCGAGAGCCATTTTGAGCTGACTATCAAGGCGGCGCGTTTTGAGGGTGTGGCCCGGCTTGCCGCGCATCGCCTGATTCATGCCGAGTTGAAAGATTTGCTGGCCGGTCCGGTGCACGCCTTACAAATAAATCTGGGCAAATAAATCTGGGCTAAAAAAACTGTAACGCCAGACAGTCTGGCAGCCTGTCTGGTCACAGATTTTGGTCGCCAATTTTGGTTACCGGGTATCGACCGGCATCAGCTATCCGGCTTTTCCCAGAATTCCTTGGCCACCGCCCCACCATCTGCATAGGCAAGACAGCTATTGCGCATCGCCGTCATATTATCCGGGTTGCTGCTGCGCCCTTCGGCCCGATTGCGCCGTGCCTGCTCACCATAAAGGGTTTGATAGGCGGTTGTCGCAACCGGCCCCATCAGCTCAGTGATATGGGTGCAGCCTGCTGGCCCGCCAATCGCTTTTTGCACGCGCCGCCGCCAGCCCGGCCCAATCGTCAGCCCGACCAGCCCGCTGATATTATCTGCCCCTTGCGGGCAAACCGGATAGGGCCCGGCCAGCGTTTCGGCTTCGGCGGCCAGCACCTGCATCTCGCTGTTGATAGTCAGCCGCACCCGCATATTGTGATAGGGCTGATCAGCTGCCACCTCGCCACGCGTTCTGGACGGGAACGCATAGGTTTTGGCATCGCTGATTTCCCCTTCAATGTCAAACAGCCCGTCTTCCCGGCGATAGCCTTTGCAATGCACCCGGCGGTTATGGATTAAGTCTCTTTTGGCAGGCGGGCTCAAAGCCATGTCACTTCTCCTGTCTTCAGCCAGTCTCTTGGCCAGCATCTGGTTTTCCGGTTTGCCCGGGCCGCGCCTTGCGCCCCGGCTTGCCAACCCACAGGCGCAGGCTGGTAATCCGGTTGCCCTGTCGGCGAATAACCCGGAAGCGAATATGGTGAAAGCGGAATTCCTGACCCGGATCCGGGATCGTCCGGCTTTCATGCAAAAGCAGCCCGGCCAGGGTCGCCGCCTTGTCATCCGGCAATTCAAGGCCCAGCGTGCGGTTCAAATCCCTTATTGTCACATTGCCATCAACAATCACCGACCCGTCCGGTTGCGCGGTGAGCCCGGCCAGCTCCTCATCATGTTCATCGTCAATATCGCCGACAATTTCCTCCAGAATATCCTCCAGCGTGACAATGCCGCGAAAATCACCATATTCATCTACCACAATGGCAAAATGCTCGCGCCGCGCCCGAAAGGCTTGCAGCTGGTCAAACAGGGCGGTGGTTTCCGGAATGAAATAGGCTTGCGAAGCAATTTCAGCAATATCCACCCTGTCCATATTACGGCCATCTGCCCCTTCAATGGCGCGCAGCAAATTCTTTACATGCAGCACACCGATAATATTCTCCGGCTTGCCGGCATAGACCGGGTGGCGGGTAAAGGGCGAGGTCAGCACGAAGCGCAGCACCGCATCGGGTGAGTCCTCAGCATTGACCATAGAGACAGCCCCGCGATGCGTCATAATCTGATCGACACTGACCTCCTGCAAATCCAGCACCGAGGCCAGCATGGCATTGCGTTCCCGGTCCTGGGCATCTTCACTGCCCCGCCCCTGCAGGGCGATCATGCCACGCAATTCTTCCTCATCTGTTTCCTCTTCAATAGAGCCGGGGCCAAGCAGCTTGACCGCCAGCCAGCGCACCGCCACTGACAGCGGCAGCAAGAGCCAGAAACATATCTTTACCAGCGGCGCGATACGCAGCGCATAACGGTTGGCATTGTTGAAGGCATAGCTTTTTGGCAGAACCTCAGCCAGCAACACCAGAATAACTGTCATGGCCAGCGTTGCCACAAAGACCCCGCTATCCCCAAACAGCGCAATCGCAGCTGAGGTTGCCAGCGCCGAGGCCAGCACATTGACCGCATTATTGCCGACCAGCAGCGTTCCGATCAGCGCCTCGCGATCCGAGCGCAGCTGCTCCACCAGAGCCGCCCGCCGATTGCCGTTGCGGGCCAGCTGATGCATTCTTGCATCAGAGGCCGCTGTCAGCGCCGTCTCGGCACTGGAAAAAAAGGCCGAGGCAATGATCAGCAAACAAATAGCCAGCGCGATTATCCAAAGTGCGGTCATCAACCCTCTACCCAATCTGCCAGAAAAGCGCTCAGCTGGTCGCCAGATATATCTTCTGCCACGAAAGCCGCGCCAATGGCGCGCACCAGCACCAGCCGCAAACGCCCGTTCCGAACTTTCTTGTCCTTTGCCATATGGCGGGTCAGCCGGTCGGCCAGCCCGCTGGTCTGCCGCAATCCGGCAGGTAAATCAGCAGCGCTGACCGGCAGCCCCATACGGGCCAGATGCTGGCGCACGCGCGAGGCAGATTGCGCCTCACACAGGCCCAGCCGCACGGAAAAATCAAATGCCATCACCATGCCGAGACTGACCGCCTCGCCATGCAGCAGGCGGCCATCATAGCCTGCTTCTGCTTCCAGCGCATGGCCAAAACTATGCCCCAGATTCAACAGCATACGCCGGTCTGATTCGGTTTCATCCGTGCCGACAATCTCCGCCTTCATCCGGCAGGCCTGATAGACAGCCCGGCCCAGCACAGCCGGGTCAAGGGCCAGACATTCTGCGCCATGGGCCTCTGCCCAGCTGAAAAAATCGGCATCCCCCAGCAGGCCATATTTAACTGTCTCGGCATAACCGGCGCGCAATTCCCGCTCCGGCAGGCTGGCCAGCAGGCTGAGATCGGCCAGCACCGCGCGCGGTTGCCAAAAGGCGCCCACCAGATTCTTGCCGGCTGTCATATTGATGCCTGTTTTGCCACCAACTGAGCTGTCAACCTGAGCCAGCAGGCTGGTTGGAATTTGTACAAAATCCACCCCGCGCAACAGGCTGGCTGCGGCAAAACCGGTCAAATCTCCGACAACACCGCCGCCAAGGGCGATCAGCACCAGCTGCCTGTCCACCCCCAGCCCCAGCAGCCTGTCCATCAGATCAGCATAGCTGGCCATCGATTTGCTGGCTTCCCCGGCAGCTATTTCGAGATGATCCAGCCGCCGGGTTATCGGGGCCAGCTTTTCGGTCAGGCGCGCAGCATAGAGCGGGCCAGTATGGCTGTCGGACAGGATCACCGCCTGGCGCCCGGACAGCTGATCAGCCAGCAGCTGATCGGCCCTGTCCAGCAGATTGCTGCCAATATGAATAGGGTAGCTGCGCGGGCCGAGCGCGACCTGAAGATGGGTTATATCATTGTCTGCCATGCCGGTCATGCCTGTTTGCGCTCCGCTCGCAACAGCTGGCGACAGAGTTTTTCAAAAGCCTGTTTCTGGGTCAGCCCGTCAGTATCAACAATAATATCTGCTTGCTGGTAATAGGGCTGGCGTTCAACAGCCAGACGGCGCATTACCGCCAGCGGGTCCGGCCCGGCCAGCAGCGGGCGTGATTGCAGATTATCAATGCGCCCCAGCAGGGTTTCCGGGCGTGCGTGCAGCCAGATAACCAGCGCCTCCTGCCGGATCGCCTGCTGAGTGTCAGGCTGGCAGAACGCGCCGCCGCCTGTGGACAGGATAATCGGCGGGCCAGCCAGCAGGCGGCGAATAACCCGCAGCTCCACCTGCCGGAATTTGGTCTCCCCGCCCAGATCAAACATTTCCGGGATGGAAAGCCCGGCTTCTTCTTCAATCGCGGTGTCTGAATCGACAAAATCCCAGCCTGTCCGGCTGGCCAGTCGCCTGCCCATCCAGCTTTTGCCAGCCCCCATCAACCCCACCAGAGCGATTGATTTTTCTTGATTTGTTCGCACCATGCCCTGTTATAGACATAACCGAGCCACAAGGCCAATAGGCAGATAATCAATAAAAAGCAGTCAGGGCTGGCAAAATTGCCCCATTCCAGCCATAATCTGGGGTTAGCTTGCCGGTTTCGTTGTTCTGGCCGGGTGCTGGCCAGAGGATAGAGGGCCCGCGTCCAAATTGTAAGCGGATAGAGTATAAGCGGACAAACGACTGGCGGATAAAGTATCAGGGTAGGAAGAAAATGAAGCGTCTTGGTAT
>JADHLK010000030.1 GCA_016780695.1 Alphaproteobacteria bacterium
CTTGAAAAACCGCGCCTGCCAGAGCCATTTATCCAGCCGCAAAGTCTCGGTCATAAAACGCCTGTTTGCGGATTACTTTTTCAGCTGTGCCAATATGGCAAAGGGAGAGGCCGGATCAGGCTGGCGATCCGCAGGCCGCCCACCCCGGCTATTATTACCGCGGCCAGAACTACCCCGGCCATCAGGCCGCTGGCCACGATTACCCGCCCGCTTCTGATCCCCGCTTCGACCCCCGCTTCGATCCCCGCTTCGATCCCCGGTCTGATTGCCGGTCTGATCTCGGCTTTGATCCCGGCCCTGTTTGGCGCGACCAGCCGAGCCAGATTTGCCCCGCTGCGGGCGCGGCTTGCGGCGGAAAACAGGCACTGGCGGCTTCTCCGGCCTGTCTGCCTCTGCTGCCTCTGCCGCTTCTGCCGCTGCTTTTTCTTCAGCGGCCGCTTCTGCCTGTTCAGTATCCGGCTTGTCTGCTTCTGCTGCCTCTGCTGCTTCTGCCGCTGCTTTTTCTTCAGCCGCCGCTTCTGCTGCTTCCGTTTCTGGCGCGGCAGGCTCAGCCGCCTCAGCCGGTCTCTCGCCCACCTTCTCAAAGCCCAGATCGGCCAGCATCAACGCCATCGTCGCATGGCTGGCCCCAGCCAGTGAGAGCATCTCATCCGAAATGGTAAAATCGCCTTCTCTGGCGGCGGCGCGGACCAGCGCGGCCACCCGCTCCACCATATCGACGCGCATCACCTTATCGCCAAAGCGCCGATAGCCGCAGCTGAGCCAGAATTCATCCGGCGTAGAGCTGGCCTCAAAGCTGACCCGCCCTTCCGGTGGCGGCCCGGCCTCTGGCCAGTCCCCGTTCCAGAGCGACCAGAGCACGGCGCGCAGGGCAATCGGTGCCGGTTTCAGCATATCGGGCATATAGGCGGTCTCGGTGCCCAGCCGCACTCCGGCTCTGGCCAAAAGCGGCTTGTCCGTCTCTGGCAATTCTTTTAAGGCGGCGGCCAGCTGGAAACGCGGCCGCGCGCCCAGCCCTTCATGGATTTGCCATAAAATGCCGCGCCCGCTCCCTGATATCGGCTCCATCCCCGCAACCGGCTGCGGATCAGCCAGCGCCAGAAGTGGCCCCAGCAGAGCAGCAATATGGGCCGCGATAAAGCCTTGCATCCGCTCAGCCATGCGCTGTTTCTGCTCTGGGCTGAGCAGGTCACTATCGGCCACCTCCACCCGCGGCGCATAGAGGCTGTCCGATTTGACCAGCCGGGCGATGATCGCCTCGCGCCAATGCAGCTGGCCTTTGGCATCAATGGTAAAAGCGGCATCAGCTGAGGCCTGAACCGCCTTGACACGCCGTTCAATTTCATCAGGCAACGCCTTGCGGGCAGCGGCCAGAATCATGCGGGTTTCTTCTGAATCAGCCAGCGCCGGGGCAAAGCGGAAACCGGACAGCGTGCCAACCTCCTCTCCTTCGACCAGCACCGTGCCATCCATTCTTACTGAGGCAATCAAATTTTCAGCTTCCTTCATCCTGCGTATCAGATGTGCTGCCCGGCGGTCCACGAAGCGCTGGGTCAGGCGGTTATGCAATTCATCTGATACCCTGTCTTCCATGGCTCTGGCAAGCGCTGGCCATTCCGAGCCGCTATCTGTCCAGCCGCCGCGATGGGTGATATAGGTCCAGGTGCGGATATGGGCGAGGCGCGCCATCAGCGTGTCTATATCCCCGTCCAGCCGGTCCAGCCTGGTCATCTGGGCGGCCACCCAGCGTCTGTCCAGCACGCCATTTTTCGCCAAATCAGCAAAAATCCGGGCCAGCATATTGATATGGCTGTCGGTCAGGCTCTGGCGGAAATCGGGAATCTGTGCCACCTCCCAGAGCAGACGCACCCGGCCCGGAGAATCTGCCAGCCCCCGCACCTCAGCCTGGTCTGCCAACTGGCTGAGGCTTTGCTGATCAACCGCATCACCCTTGCGCGCCAGAAACGGATAAGGCGGCGGCGCATCCAGCGATTTCAACAGCCCGTCCAGCCGGTCAAAATCAAGTGCCCGGCTGCGCCAGTAAAATTGCCGCAAGGGTGGGAATTGGTGGCTTTCAATCGCCTCTATCATCTCCTGTTCCAGCGGGCGGGCCGCTTCGGTGACGCCAAAGCTGCCATCTGTGGTATGGCGGCCAGCCCGGCCAGCAATCTGGGCCAGCTCTGCGGCGGTCAGCTGGCGGATATGGCGGCCATCAAACTTGGTCTCCGCCGCCAGCGCAACATGGGTAATATCCATATTCAGCCCCATCCCGATAGCATCTGTTGCGATCAGGAAATCAACATCACCCGACTGGTAGAGTTCAACCTGGGCATTGCGGGTGCGCGGGCTGAGCGCGCCCATCACCACCGCCGCCCCACCGCGCTGGCGGCGCACCAGCTCTGCCAGCTGATAGACCTCACTGGCGGAAAAAGCGACAATCGCTGAGCGGCGTGGCAGGCGGGTCACCTTGCGCTGGCCAGCATAGCTGAGGCGTGAGAAGCGGGCGCGGCTCTCAAAACGGGCTTCTGGAAGCAGCTTTTTCAACAGCGGGCGGGCTGTCTCCGCCCCCATAAAGAGCGTCTCATACTGGCCGCGGCTGTGCAAAATCCGGTCGGTAAAGACATGACCGCGCTCACGGTCGCCGGCCAGCTGAACCTCATCAATCGCCAGGCACTGAACCTGCTTGTCCAGCGGCATCGCCTCTACCGTGCAGCAGAACCAGCGCGCTTGCGGCGGGATGATTTTTTCCTCGCCCGTGATCAGCGCAACCCTGGCCGCCCCGACGCGGGCCACCATCCGGTCATAATTCTCGCGCGCCAGAAGCCGCAGCGGAAAGCCTATCATTCCGGTCTCATGGCCCAGCAATCGCTCAATTGCATAATGGGTTTTGCCGGTATTGGTCGGGCCGAGCAAAACAGTGATCTCAGAAGAAGGCATGGCGGCGACCGAACAGGCTGGCAGGACAGGAAATAGTCAGAAGAGGAAAAACTCTGGCCCCGACTATGCCGCAAGCCTCCCGCCCCGACAAGCGGAAAGGGGGGAGGGGGATTAGGGGGCTATGTTATAGCAACCATACCGGGTTATTTATATTGACTAATTCACCCTTTTGATCAAGCCTCTGTTTAATCTGATTTATGGGGAGCAGTGAAAATGGATGATGGTTTTTGTCTTAAGCCCATTCTGGAAACTGAAAGCGAGCGGCGGCAGCATTACGGCTTTCGCAAGAAAGATTATATTGAGGAGAGTATTCAAAAGGAGCTCATAGAGAGCAAAGAGCAGGATGGCTGGGAAGTTATTCGCATCAATAAGAAAACAGCCCGTATGAAAAAACCAAAACCTCACTTCCAGCTACTGGAAGACCGTGTATGGTGCCTGTTTTACAAGATGGGTTTTGAGAGATTGAGCGGCAATAATTTCAGAAATAATGCCAAAATTCGGCATAACCTCAGAATAAAAACCCGCCCCCTTCAGGGCGGTTTTTTTTTCGTGAGATGATTGGCAAAGATTGATCAGTGCCTGTTGCCAGCCCGCCCTCAGGCAGCGGCCAGCTGGCGCAGGACAAAATGCAAAATCCCGCCATGCCGGTAGTAATCAGCCTCGCCATCGGTATCAATGCGGGCCAGCAGGGCAATCTCTTTCTGGCGGCCATCTGCATAGGTGATGCGGGCGGTAACCTCCATCGCCGGGCGCACCCCGCCGACCAGCCCTGTCAGGTCAATCACCTCATCACCGGTCAGCCCCAGACTTTCGCGCCCCTCGCCCTTGGCAAATTGCAGCGGCAGCACGCCCATGCCGATCAGGTTAGAGCGGTGAATCCGCTCAAAGCTCTCAGCAATCACGGCAGACACACCCAGCAGGCGGGTGCCCTTGGCCGCCCAGTCGCGGCTGGAGCCAGTGCCATATTCGGTCCCGCCAATCACCACCAGCGGCGTGCCTTCTGCGGCATAGCGCATCGCCACATCATAGAGCGGGGCCACCTCACCAGAGGGCAGATGGCGGGCAAAACCGCCCGTAGTATCAGGGGCCGCCTCATTACGCAGGCGAATATTGGCAAAGGTGCCGCGCATCATCACCTGATGATTGCCGCGCCGCGCGCCATAGGAATTGAAATCATGCGGCCTGATTTGCCGCTCAGTCAGGAAATCACCAGCCGGGCTGTCACGCCGGATAGAGCCAGCCGGACTGATATGATCGGTGGTGATGGAATCGCCCAGCAATGCCAGCACCCGCGCCCCGGTAATATCGCCGCCAGTCTCTGGCACAGCAGCTGTCATCCCCTCAAAATAGGGCGGGTTTTGAACATAGGTTGACCCATCATCCCAATCATAGGTCAGCCCGCCAGAGCCGGCAATCGCCTGCCATTCGGCCGGACCGGCAAAGACATCTGCATAGCGGCGCTGGAACATCTCGCGGCTGACCACCTCATCCAGCACCGCGCGCACCGCCTCATTTGACGGCCAGATATCACGCAGATAGACCGGCGCGCCATCGCTGCCAATTCCCAGCGGGTCCTCATTCATCACCTTGGTGACCGACCCAGCCAGCGCATAGGCCACAACCAGCGGCGGGCTGGCCAGATAATTGGCCGCCACATGCGGGCTGATCCGCCCTTCAAAATTGCGGTTGCCGGACAGCACCGAGGTGACGATCAGCTCGCCCTCATCGACGGCATTGGCCAGCTCATCTGCCAGCGGGCCGGAATTGCCGATACAGGTGGTGCAGCCATAGCCGACCGTGTGAAAACCCAGCGCTTCGAGATGCGGGGTCAGCCCGGCAGCGTTTAGATAATCGGTCACCACCTGTGAGCCCGGGGCCAGCGAGGTCTTTACATGGCCCGGCACAGTCAACCCCTTTTCATGCGCCGCCTTGGCCAGCAGCCCGGCCGCGATCAAAACACTGGGGTTGGAGGTGTTGGTGCAGCTGGTAATCGCGGCTATCACCACATCGCCATCTGTCAGGCTGTCTGAGCTGCCTGCGACTGGTTGCGATTTTGGCTGAGCCCGGCCGCTCGCCTCTTTCAGCGTGCTGGCAAAGCTGGCGGCCACATCCGGCAGATCAACCCGGTCCTGCGGGCGTTTTGGCCCGGCCATGGAGGGCACAACCTCTGCCAGATTGAGCGAGAGCGTATCGGTAAAGACCGGCGCATCCTCAGCAGAATGCCACATACCCTGGGCCTTGGCATAGGCTTCAACCAGTGCGATCCGCCCCTCTTCCCGGCCGGTCAGGGTGAGATAATTCACCGTCTCGCCATCAATGGGGAAAAAGCCGCAGGTCGCCCCATATTCCGGGGCCATATTGGCGATTGTAGCCCGGTCTGCCAGCGAGAGTTGATCCACACCCGGCCCGTAAAATTCAACAAATTTACCAACCACGCCCTTTTTGCGTAACGCCTCAACAATCATCAAAACCAGATCTGGTGCGGTCGCCCCTTCGGGCAGGCGGCCTTCCAGATAAAAGCCGATCACATCCGGGATCAGCATGGAAATAGGCTGGCCCAGCATAGAGCTTTCCGCCTCAATCCCGCCAACACCCCAGCCCAGAACCGCCAGACCATTGACCATCGTGGTATGGCTGTCCGTGCCCACCACGGAATCAGGATAGGCTATCTGTGTTCCGTCTTCTTCTTTTGTCCAGACAGTCTGCGCCAAATATTCCAGATTCACCTGATGGCAAATGCCGGTGCCCGGCGGCACAACGCGGAAATTGGAAAACGCCTTGGAGCCCCAGCGCAGAAACTGATAGCGCTCGGCATTGCGCTCAAATTCAATTTGCGTATTGCGGCTGGCGGCATCGGCAGTGCCAAAATGATCTACCATCACCGAATGATCGATCACCAGATCAACCGGCGAGAGCGGGTTGATCTTTTCCGGGTTGCCGCCAATCTGGCCCATCGCATCGCGCATCGCGGCCAAATCCACCACCGCCGGCACGCCGGTGAAATCCTGCATCAGCACACGCGACGGGCGAAAGGCAATCTCACGCGGGCTGTCATTTTTGCCGGACCAGGTCGCCACCGCCTCTATATCCTCAGCGGTGACCGAGCTGCCATCTTGATTGCGCAGCAGGTTTTCCAGCAGCACCTTCATTGAATAGGGCAGCCGGGCAATAGACGGGTAAGTCTTGGCCAGCTCGGCGAGGGAATAATAGCTGTAGGTCTGGCCAGCTACTTGCAGCTGCTGGCGGCAGGCATCACGCAGGTCGGTGCTCATCAAAAGGTCTCCCCGATGTCAGTAAGCTCTGAAAAAAATCTGATGGCGGCCGGATGAGGTGCGCCTGCACCCGGTCTTGCCAGCGTCTTGTAGCCCAATTCGCCCGCTTTTTCCAGCCCCCCTTCAGGTTTCTTTGCTGGGCAGTGCTGACAAATCGCTGGACCGGCAGGGCTGGCAAACGCTAAAGATAGGGCGATGGACACCTACGCACAAAAACAGCTGCATTGGCAGGGCCTCAGCTTGCGGCGCGGGGGCCGGCTGTTATTTGACCGGCTGGACGGCCAGCTGGCTGCCGGCGAGATGGTGCATCTGACCGGCCCGAACGGGGCTGGCAAGACCAGCTTTTTGCGGATAGTGGCCGGGCTGGCGGTCGCGGATGCCGGGCAGGTCAGGCTGGATGATCAGCGTTGGCCGGACCGGGAAACCGGGGTGCCGCTTTGCTGGCTGGGCCATGCCACCGGCCTGTTGCCGACTCTGAGCGGGCGGCAAAATCTGCAGCTGGCAGCCCGAATCACCGCCCTGCAAAACCGGGCCGCACCCGACTGGCCCACGCAAAAGGATGATCTTTTTGCCATCACCAGCTTTATCGATCAGCCGGTGCGCCAGCTCTCGCAAGGCCAGCTGCGCCGCCTCGCCCTGAGCCGCCTGCTGCTCTCTGAGCCGCAGGCAACCTGGCTGCTGGATGAGCCGGATACCGCCCTGGATGCGGCCAGCCGGGCGGCTCTGGACCAGCTGCTGACCCGCCATTGTGCGCGCGGCGGACGGCTGATCATTACCCGCCATGCCCCGCCTGCTGATTTTGCACCACACCGGGTGCTGACTTTGAGGGGGGCGGGGTGATGCGCTTTTTCCTGACCTGTCTTGCGGCTGACCTGCGCGCCAGCCTGACTGAGCCGGGGGATATTCTGGCCCAGCTCGGCTTTTTTATCATGATAACGGCGCTGTTCGTGCTGGCGGCCGGGCCGGAGAGTGACCGGCTGGCGCTGATCGGGCTGGCCGGGCTGTGGATGGCGGCACTGGCCAGCATGGTGCCCGCCTTTGAGCGTCTCTATGAGGCAGAAGCCCGCTCCGGCTGGCTGGACCAGCTGCTGGTCAGCCCGCAACCTGTTTGGGTTTTCGTGCTGGCCAAGGCGGCTGGCTACTATATCAGCCATGCTGTCCCGCTGCTGCTGGCTAGCCCGCTGATGATGATCTGGCTGACCCTGCCGCTGGCGCTGTTGCCGGTTGTGCTCGCCAGCCTGGGGTTGGGGCTGGCCGGGCTGATCCTACTGGGAGCATTGGGTGCGGCCCTGACGCTGGGCGCGCGGCGCGGGGCCATATTGGCCGCGATACTGGTTTTGCCGCTATCTGTGCCGCTGTTGATTTTTGGCGTGCTGGCCGGACAGGCCGCCCTTAGTCAGGCCCCGGTAGCCCCGCATCTCCAGCTGTTGGCGGCGGCGGTGCTGTTCTTGCTGGTCCTGATGCCGCTGGCAACCGGATTTGCCTTGCGAACGGCAGCGGAAAATGGCTAACAAGAGGCGTTATGTTTGATTATTTAGCCAATCCCACCCGGTTTATGCGTCTGGCCGATTATACGGTCTGGCCGTTGCGCCTGATTGCCGCTGCCGGTCTTCTGATTGGCAGCTGGCTGGGGTTGGCCAGCTCTCCGGCCGATTACCAGCAAGGGGACGCTGTGCGGCTGATGTATGTTCATGTGCCGTCTGCCTGGCTGGCCCTGTCCTCTTATTTGATGTTGGGGCTGGCCAGTTTGTTTTTCATTGTCTGGCGGCATCCGCTGGCAGATATTGCTGCCCGGGCGATTGCCCCGGCCGGTGCCGGCTTTGCCTTTCTGACGCTTGTGACCGGGGCATTGTGGGGCGCGCCTATATGGGGCACCTGGTGGGTCTGGGACGGGCGGCTGACCTCCATGCTGGTGCTGTTTTTTTTCTTTATCGGCTATCTGGCTTTGGCGAACGGCTTTGACAGGCCGGAACGCGGGGCCCGCCCGGCCGCCATTCTGGCGATGGTCGGCGTGTTGAACCTGCCAATTGTGAAATTTTCCGTAGATTGGTGGAATACGCTGCATCAACCCGCCTCTATCCTGCGTTCTGGCGGCATGGCGATTGATAGCGCGATGCTCTGGCCGCTTTTTACCATGTTTGCCGGGTTGCAGGCCTTTTTCCTGTTGATGGTTGTCCAGCGGATGCGCCTGCTCTTGGGGCAGGCGAGGCTGGCCCGGCTGGCTGACCAGCAAGAGGCCAGCTGATGGCCGGTTTCTTTGCCATGGGCGGTTACGGGGCCTTTGTCTGGACAGGCTGGGGGCTGACCTTGGTGTTCGTGCTGTTGCTCTGGCTGCATACGGAAACACGGCTGGCCAAGCTGCAAAGCCAGCTACAAAGCCAGCTGCAAAGCCAGCTGCAAAGCCAGGCGGAAAACGGCAAAACAGACGCAAAAAACCTGCCCGAAGCCTGATTTGCCAAGCACTGGTTAGCGGCGGCGGGATGGTCGGCGGCGCGGTGTTTTTTCCAGGGCTGAGACCGTGTTATCGCTCAGATCGCGCGGCGGCAGCTGCACCGCCCGGGCCAACTCCTCATAGGGCTCTGTCTTATGCGGAAAGGCCATCGCCCGCACAAAATGATCCTGAAAATCCGCCTCTATAGCGGTTTCAATTTTCTCTATGCGGCGCACCAGCTGGGTAATCTCTGTGCGCGCCTCCAGATTGAGCAGGGCCATGCGCGCGCCCGCCCCGGCAGAATTACCGGCTGCCACCACCCGGTCCAGCACGCAATCAGGAACCATGCCCAGCACCATCGCATATTTCGGGTCGATATGGCTGCCAAAGGCCCCGGCCAGCAGAACGCGATCCACCTTGTCTATCGCCAGACGGTCCATCAACAGGCGAAAGCCGGCATGCAGGGCCGCCTTGGCCAGCTGAATAGCCCGGATATCATTCTGGGTAATGCTGACAGTCTCGGTAATTTGCCAGGAAAAGGTCCGGCCATCAGGCTGGATGCGTGCGGTGCGGCTGGCCATCTTGCCATCAATCACGCCGTCTGCGCTCATCAGCCCGGCCAGATACATCTCGGCCATCGCCTCAATAATACCAGACCCGCAAATACCGGTAATGCCGGTTTTCTGCACAGCCTCAGCAAAGCCCGCATCATCTGACCAGAGATCACAGCCAATAACCGAAAAGCGCGGCTCCAGCGTTTCGCGATCAATCCGCAGCCGCTCTATCGCCCCCGGCGCAGCGCGCTGGCCAGCGCTGACCTGAGCCCCTTCAAAGGCCGGGCCAGTCGGCGAGGAAGCCGCCAGTAATCTTTTTGAATTACCCAACACAATCTCAGCATTGGTGCCAACATCAATCAACAGGCTGATCGCTTCTGATTTGTGGGGGGCTTCTGCCAGCACCGCCCCGGCCGCATCTGCGCCAACATGGCCAGCGATACAGGGCAGCACAAACACCCGGCAGCCCGGATGCAGCTGCAGGCCCAGCTCAGAGGCCAGACAATCCACCGGACCGTCCACCGCCAGCGCAAAAGGTGCCCCGCCCAGCTCCACCGGATCAATGCCCAGAAACAGATGATGCATCACCGGATTACCGACCAAAACCAGCTCCAGAATATCGCTGGTCTCCAGCCCGGCGGAGGCGGCGGCCTCACTGATCAGCTGCTGCAAGCCGTCGCGCACCGCCTGCGTCATTTCAGCAGCCCCGCCCTCCTGCATCATGCTCCAGGAAACCCGGCTCATCAAATCCTCGCCAAAACGGATTTGCGGGTTCATCATGCCGCTCGATGCCAGCACCTCACCGCTGTTCATATCACACAGATGCGCTGACATGGTGGTAGAGCCAACATCAATCGCTACGCCGCCTACCTGTTCTTTCAGACCCGGCCAGATGGCGACAATTTCGCTGCCACCGCGCAGCGCAACGGTCACCTGCCATTTCCCCCGGCGCAAGACCGGCTGGAGCTGTTGCAAGACAGGCAAGCCGGCCTGCAGCGGGCCAGACACCCGGTCCGGCCATTGCGCCTCTACCGCCTCAAACAGGCGGCGCAAATCACCGGACGGATCATGCATATCCGGCTCCTGCACCTCAACAAAACAAAGCCGGACAGGCGGGTTAAGGGTGATTTCCCGATTATCAGCAGCTTTGCGAACCACCTGGCTGTGCACCTGGCTGGTTGCTGGAACATCTACCAGCAAATCGCCAGTGACCGTGCATTGGCAGGCCAGCCGCCGTCCGTCTGGCAGGCTGCGTTTTTCTGCATAGCGCCTTTCAGCCGCTTCTGGTGAGCTGACATGATGCGGGCTGGATTCGATACCATGCTTGGCAAACTGGCCACTGGCAATATCCACCTGACAGCGCCCGCACAAGGCGCGCCCGCCACAGACCGAATCCACATCCGCACCCAGCTGGCGGGCCGCATCCAGCAAGCTGGTTCCGGCCTCTATCCGGCCCTGTCTGCCAGAGGGGGTAAAGATGACTTTATAATCTTCGCTCACCGCCTGCCCCTTCTGAGCTGATCTGTCCGGCTCTGCTGTTGTTCAGGCGCGTTGCCTGCGCCGGTTGGTGCGTCGTTCGCGCCCGCCACTTCCCTCGGCGACTGGCTCACGGAATTTCGCTATCCAGCGCCGACATTCCGGGTCCACCCCGTTCATCACATTGGCCCCCATGATAGCGGTCATTTCCTCTGCGTGCAGCGGATTCATAATAGCAGAAGTCATGCCCGCCCCGGCAGCCATGGATAAAAAGGCGGCGTTCATGCCGTGCCGGTTGGGCAGGCCAAAAGAGATATTGGAGGCCCCGCAGGTGGTGTTCACCTTCAGCTCGGTGCGCAGGCGGGTGATCAAATCCAGCGCTGACCGGCCGGCCAGATTAATCGCCCCAACCGGCATAATCAGCGGATCAACAACCACATCCTCGCGCGGGATGCCGAAATCCGCGGCCCGCTCAACAATCTTTTTCGCCACCTCATAGCGCACATTGGGATCTTCTGAAATGCCAGTCTCATCATTGGAGATAGCTACCACCGCCGCGCCGTATTTCTTCACCAGCGGCAAGACGCTCTCCAGCCTTTCTTCCTCGCCAGTGACCGAATTGACCAGCGCCTTGCCCTGATAGACAGCCAGCCCAGCCTCCAAAGCGGCAACGATAGAGCTGTCAATCGACAAGGGCACATCAGTGATAGATTGAAGCAGCTGGATACTTTCAGCCAGAATCTTCGGCTCATCCGCCAGAGGAATTCCGGCATTAACATCCAGCATGGTGGCCCCGGCCTCTACCTGGGCGGTTGCATCTGAGATCACGCGGCTATAATCGCCTTCTGCCATTTCAGCTGCCAGCAATTTGCGGCCGGTCGGATTGATCCGCTCTCCTATCACGCAAAAAGGGGCATCAAAGCCAATGATAATTTCTTTGGTCGGGGAAGAGAGAATTGTGCGGGTCATATTACTTTTCTCCTGTGCCTGAAAAACCCTGAAGCCGGAGCCGGGTTATTCTGTTTCGATTACCTCAAAGCCGCCTTTGGCGCTTAGCGTGACATCCCCTTTGGCGACAGCAGCAGCCCATCTGGCGGTGCGGGCAAATCCGCCAAACGGATAATAGTGGAAATGGGCCAACAGACACTCCTCATCAGCCGCCATACCTTCAGCCAGCCCAGCTATCAGCAAATGCGGCGATTGCACAGTCATCAGCTTGGTCACATTACGCGCCTGTTTGGCGATAAACTGCATAGACGGCCCAATGCCGGAAATCTGGGCAAAACGGAACAGGGTTTTGATCGTTGCTGGACCCGGAATTCCTACCCGTATCGGCAGGCGATTGCCGGCCAGGCGTATCTGCTTTTCCCAGAGCAACACGGCGGCAGCATCAAAACAAAATTGTGTCTCTATATAGAGGTTAAGCCCTTCTTTTTTGGCAAATTCATTCTTCCAGCCAAGCGCGTCTGCGATGGCCTGATCGGAAATATCCGGGCTGCCTTCCGGATGGCCGGAAACACCGATATGAGAAATATTATGCTTTTGCAGGATGCCGGTTTCCAGCACCTGCATAGAGCTGTCAAAGGCACCCACCGGCTTGTCCACCCCGCCGCCAATGACCAGCACCTCGCTGACTGCCGCTTCGGAGACCATTTTTGCCACCAGCCCGTCCAGCTGGTCTGCATCCTTGAGCGAGCGAGCGGCGATATGCGGGATCGGGTGCATCCCCTCATCGCGCAGGCGTTTGGAGACCTCTATGGTGTCAAGCGGATCACTGCCCGGCAG
>JADHLK010000031.1 GCA_016780695.1 Alphaproteobacteria bacterium
ACCGCGCCCTCAACCTCTGATTTCAGGGCCGGGTCTGCCTTCTCGCCCAGATCGAAGAGGGATTTTTCAGCCGCATGAACCAGCGCTTCGGCCTGATTGCGGGCCTCTACCTTTTCGCGGCGCGCCTTGTCCTCTTCAGCATGGGCTTCGGCATTTTTGATCATGTCTTCAATGTCAGTATCTTCCAGCCCGCCATTCGCCTTGATGGAGATAGCCTGTTCCTTGCCGGTGGCCTTGTCCTTGGCGCTAACCTTGACAATGCCATTGGCATCAATGTCAAAGGTCACCTCAATTTGCGGCACACCACGCGGAGCCGCCGGGATGCCTTCCAGATTGAACTGGCCCAGCTGCTTGTTATCAGCTGCCATTTCCCGCTCGCCCTGATAGACCGAGATGGTCACCGCAGACTGGTTGTCATCAGCGGTGGAAAAGACTTGGCTTTTCTTGGTCGGGATAGTGGTATTGCGATCAATCAGCCGGGTAAAGACCCCGCCCAGCGTTTCAATGCCGAGCGACAGCGGCGTCACATCCAGCAACAGCACATCTTTCACATCCCCAGTCAGAACGCCAGCCTGAATCGCCGCCCCAGAGGCCACCACCTCATCCGGGTTAACGCCGCGATGCGGCTCACGGCCAAAGAATTTCTCGACCGTTTCAACGATTTTCGGCATACGGGTCATACCGCCGACCAGAACCACCTCATCAATATCACTTGCCTTAACACCGGCATCTTTCAGCGCCTTGCGGCACGGCTCCAGAGAGCGTTCGACCAGCTCCTCCACCAGGCTTTCCAGCTTCGCACGGGTCAGCTTGACCGCCAGATGTTTCGGGCCGGACTGATCTGCTGTGATAAAGGGCAGATTGACCTCTGTCTGGGTGGCACTGGACAGCTCTATCTTGGCCTTTTCAGCTGCTTCTTTGAGCCGCTGCAGGGCCATCCGGTCACCGCGCAAATCGATCCCGCTGTCAGATTTGAACTGGTCAGCCAGATAGTCGATGATTTTCTGGTCAAAATCCTCACCGCCAAGGAAAGTATCCCCATTGGTGGATTTCACCTCAAACACACCATCGCCGATTTCCAGCACCGACACATCAAAAGTGCCGCCGCCCAAATCAAACACGGCCACAGTGCCGGTTTCCTTTTCATCCAGCCCATAGGCCAGCGCAGCAGCAGTCGGCTCATTGATAATCCGCAGCACTTCCAGCCCGGCGATCTTGCCAGCATCCTTGGTTGCCTGACGCTGGGCATCATTGAAATAGGCCGGCACGGTAATCACCGCCTGATCAACCGTTTCACCCAGATAGGCCTCCGCATCCTCTTTCAGCTTGCGCAGGATAAAGCTGGACATTTCAGACGGGGAATAATCCTTTTCATCCACGCTGATCCAGGCATCCCCATTTTTCGCAGCTGTAACCTTATAGGGAACCAGCTGAGAGAAAGCCTTGGTTGCCTTGTCATCTGCGCGGCGGCCAATCAGCCGCTTTACGGCAAAAATGGTTTTTTCCGGATTGGTAACGGCTTGCCGTTTGGCAGGCTGGCCCACCAGCCGCTCGCCATCATCGGCAAAGGCGATCATGGACGGGGTTGTGCGCGCCCCTTCTGCATTCTCAATTACTTTGGCAGATTTGCCATCCATAATGGCTACACAGGAATTTGTAGTTCCAAGATCAATTCCAATTACGCGTCCCATCTTATTCATCCTTCCTGACAAGACTGTGTGTTCTTTTGGTCATATAGGCATTGGTTTTCCAGATGCAAGAGGCAGGCCCACCAACCGGGCCAACCTCTGCCCATGGCGTTTATTTTTCACCTTCTGCCGCTTTCGCCACCCCAACCATCGCCGGGCGCAGCAAGCGGTCATCCAGCATATAGCCGGGCTGGGCAACTTGCAGAACCGTGCCGGGAGGCGCTTCATCCGTGGCAATCTCAAACATCGCCTGATGCACATTATAGTCAAATTTCTCACCCAGCGGATTAATCGGCCTTATCTGATGCTTTTCCAGCACCGAATCTATCTCGCGCACGACCATTTCCAGCCCGACCAGCAGATTGACCAGCCCCTCATCCAGCCCGTCCCGTTCCTGCGGAGCGGCGGCGACCGCCTGGCCCAGATTGTCAATGCTGGCCAGCAGATCGCGGGCAAAGGACACATGGCCATATTTGCGCGCCGCTTGCAGATCCCGTTCAGAGCGGCGGCGCAGATTTTCCAGATCGGCCAATGCCCGCAACAGCTGATCCTTTAGCGAATCGCGCTCCTCCAGCAGCTTTTCCGTCACCTGATCAGCTGACCCGATCTCTTGTTCGGCCAGCTCTTGGTCGGCCTGCAAATCTGTCTCCTCACCAAAGGCATCCTGCGGCGGCTGCAAATCATCTAAATCTGGCAAATCTGGCTTCCCCTGCGCGCTGCCAGCCAGGCTGTCTGTCTGTTGCAAATCAGGATTATCCGCACCGCTGGCGGCGGCCGTGGCGGTTTCTGGCTGTGGCTGATTTTTCTTTCCTGCCATGATTCATCTTCCCTGATTTATTCTCTATGACTGCTTCTCGGCTCACCGAGGCGTTTTTCCGCCTCAGCCAGTCATGTGGGAAGGGATCGGCGGATATAAAAGGGTTCGGGCCTGTTTTTTTTGCAAAAAATGCCTTTTTTCAGGAAAGCAGCCGGGCAATCGTTGCCGAGGTATAATCCACCATCGGAATGATGCGGGCATAATTCATGTGTCGCGGCCCGATAACCCCTATCGCGCCGACAACCCTCTGCTGGCCATCACGATAGGGGGAGAGCACCATCGAAAAGCCGGTCCGGTCGAACAGCGGATGCTCTGATCCGATATAGATTTGCAGACCATCGGCAGCCGCCACCTTTTCCAGCAGGGTTTGGGCGTGCTTGCGCATTTCTATCATGTCAAACAGGCCGCGCAGCTCACCCATATTTTCCTCGCCGCCCAGACCTTCGAGCAAATGTGTCTGGCCATTGAAAATAAGGGCCGCATCAGCAGACCCGGACCCGTCAGACCACACCGCCAGCCCGCGCGCTATCAGATCTGCGCTCAAATCATCCAGCGCGGCGCGATTGGCGGTCAAATCCGCATCCAGCCGCGCCCCGATTGTGCCGATGGTCATGCCGGTATAATGATAATTCATGAAATTGGCCGCTTCGCTCAGGGCCGAGGCAGGCAGCCCGGCAGGCAGGCTGATCAACCGGTTTTCCACCTGTCCGCCCTCAAACACCAAAATCACCAGCAAGCGGCGGTCAGCAACCGGCACAAATTCAATATGCCGGATAGCCAGATCCTCAGTCGGGGCCATAACCAGAGAGGCACATCGTGACAGGCCGGAAAGGGCCTGACTGGCCTTGTCCAGCAGCTGATTGACACTCAACCCCTGCAAGCCCGCCAGATGGTCAATAGAGGCTTGCTCCTCAGCTGGCAACTCGCTGCCAATCTGCATCAGCCCATCGACAAACAGCCGCAGCCCGGCATGGGTCGGCACCCGGCCTGCCGAAACATGCGGCGAGAATAACAGCCCGGCATTTTCCAGCTCCGACATGATCGCCCGCACGGTGGCTGGCGAATAACCAATCGTTTCAGCCTGAGCCAAAAGGGCCGAGGGCACCGGCTGGCCGGTTTCCAGATAATTCTGCACCAGCTGTTCAAAAACGCGGCGGCTGCGCTGATCAAGCATGGAGAGGTCAGGGGTCTGCATCATCTGGTAAAGATGATATCTGCAGGCGGTTCCGTCAATCGCCGATTTTCTCTTGTAGCAGACCCGAATGCGGCCTATTTTGGCGAACATGAGATCAGCAAGCCAACAGAGCAAAGGCTTTTCAGATGAGTTTTTCCCGCCCCTCAGGCCGCCCGGCGGATGCGCTGCGTTCGGTAACCCTCACCCCCCATTATGCGCGCCATGCCGAAGGGTCTTGCCTGACCTGCTTTGGGGATACGATGGTTTTGTGCACAGCCAGCATTGATGAGCGGGTGCCGCCGTTCCTGCGCGGCAGCGGGCGCGGCTGGGTCACAGCTGAATATGGGATGCTGCCCCGCTCTACCCATTCGCGCATGGATCGCGAGGCTGCCAGAGGCAAGCAATCCGGCAGAACCCAGGAAATCCAGCGGCTGATCGGGCGGGCCTTGCGGGCGATAACCGATCTGGAAGGGCTGGGAGAGCGGCAGATTAAAATTGATTGCGATGTGCTGCAGGCAGATGGCGGCACCCGCACCGCGGCGATTACCGGGGCCTGGGTAGCGCTCGCCGGGGCGGTAGATTGGCTGATGCTGCAGGGCCAGCTGACCCGGTCACCCTTGCGTGATCAGGTGGCAGCTATTTCCTGTGGTATCTGGCAAGAAGTGCCGGTTCTGGATCTGGATTATGATGAGGATAGCGAGGCCGAGACAGATGCCAATTTTGTGCTGACCCGTTCCGGCGGGCTGGTAGAGGTGCAGGGAACAGCAGAAAAAAACCCGTTCAGCCGTGATGATCTGACCGCCATGCTGGATTTGGCAGAGACTGGTTGCGAGCAGCTGTTTGATCTGCAAGAGCACGCCGCAAGAACCGAAAGGCCCGCCCGGTGACCGATACGGGCAGTCGCATTTTTTCCGATGCCAAACTGGTTGTGGCCAGCCATAATCAGGGCAAGGTTACAGAAATCTGTGATTTGCTGGAACCGCTGGGAATCACCGCCATTTCAGCAGCTGAGCTGGGCCTGCCAGAGCCTGAGGAAACCGGCTCCAGCTTTATCGAAAATGCTGAGCTGAAAGCCCGCGCCGCCGCAACTGCCAGCAATTTGCCTGCCCTGTCCGATGACAGTGGCCTGTGTGTCGCGGCTCTGGGCAATGCGCCGGGGATTTATTCAGCCCGCTGGGCCGGGCCGGATCGCGATTTTGCCATAGCCATGCAACGGGTGGCAGATGCGTTGCTGCTGTCTGGAACAAAAGACAGGTCTGCTTTTTTTGTCTGCGCCCTGTCGCTGGCCTGGCCGGATGGTCATATAGAGAGTTTTGAGGGCCGGGTTCACGGAGATATTCTCTGGCCGCCCCGCGGGGATAAGGGCTTTGGCTATGACCCGATCTTCCGAGCACAGGGCCATGCGCTCAGCTTTGGTGAAATGGAGCCGCAGGACAAACACGCGATCAGCCACCGCGCAGATGCGTTTGCCCAGCTTTTGACAGCATGCTTTCCGGTGCCGAGTTAAACAGGCCGGCAGGCCAGCAGGCGGCCTGCACCGACAGAAAGCCGGGCCTTTATGTGCATTGGCCCTTTTGCGAATCGAAATGCCCCTATTGTGATTTCAATTCACATCTGGCTGGCGCGCTGGATAACGAACTCTGGAAACGCGCCTTGCTGGCTGAGCTGGACTGGATGCTGGCAAGGGCCGAGTCGCTGATCAGCCGCCAGCAGCCTTTTGCAACTGTCTTTTTTGGCGGCGGCACCCCATCCTTGATGCCGCCTGATATTATTGCCGCCTTGCTGGGGCGGCTGGATCAGCAAGGCTTGCTGGCCAGCGGCGCAGAAATAACTGCTGAAGCCAATCCCGGCTCTGCTGACCGGGCCCAGCTGGCCGCCATGCAGGCCGCTGGAATCAACCGGCTCTCGCTGGGCTTGCAGGCCCTGCAACCCGAAGGTTTGACGCAGCTGGGCCGCATCCATTCTGTTGCCGACGGGTGGGCCGCGCTGGAGACAGCACAAAAGCTGTTCGGTGCCGTTTCAGCTGATCTGATCTATGGCTGGCGCGGGCAATCGCTAGCTGGCTGGCAGGATGATCTGGCGCGGATTGGCCAGCTGGGCTTAACCCATTTATCCGCCTATCAGCTGACGATAGAGCCCGGAACGGTTTTTGCGACCCGCACCAGACAGGGCGAGGTGCTAGCTGCTGAAGAGGATTTGATGGCTGATTTCTATGAGCTGACACAAGCCTGTCTGGCAGCAGCCGGGCTGCCCGCCTATGAGATTTCCAACCATGCCGCGGCAGGGGCGGAATGCCGACATAATCTGAATTACTGGCGCTGCGGGGACTGGCTGGGGATTGGGCCTGGGGCGGTCGGGCGGATCAGTCTGGCAGGCCAGCGTCTGGAGATGAAAACGCGCCGCAGCCCGCAGGGCTGGCTGGATGCGGTGGCCCGGCACGGCCATGGGCTGGATACGCAAACCATCCAGCAGCCGGAAGAGGATCTGACAGAAAGGCTGATGATGGGTTTGCGGCTGGCAGAGGGTGTTCAGCTATCGCCGCAACAGGCCGCCCAACTCGATCAGCAGCAGCTGGCCAGTTTCCTGACTGAGGGCTGGCTGACCGAGGCAGCGGGGCAGCTGACCGCCAGTCAGGCGGGCTGGCTGAGGCTGGATCATTTATTGGCCAGATTATTGCCCTAGCCCATCTTGCAACTTGACCAGCTGGCCGTCTTGCAGCTGGTGCAGTGCATAGCGGCGCTGATTGACCCCTTCGGGCAACAGGCGGAACGGGCCGCTGAAACCGTTAAAGCCCTTTGGCCGGGTCAGCTTGCGGGACCAGCTGACAATATCCTCCGGTTTGCTGTCGGCATCCGCAAAGGCGGCGATCATGGCCATCGCATCAAAGCCGGTCTTGGCCAGTGATTCAGCCGGTTCAGCAAAGCTGTTTTGCCAGATTTTCTGCAATCTGGCATCATCTGGCAGATCGGGCAGGGCGATCACACTGCCTTGCAAGGACGGCTCATCGCGCAAGCTGTCACGGGCCCATAAATCAGTTCCCAGATACAACACCCGGTCCGGCCCCAGATCATAATAGGCCAGCACCGGAGCGGTGCGCAGGACAAAATCCTCACCACCTGTCAGCAGGATCGCATCAAAGGCAGGCGGCGGCAGGTCTAGCTGGCCTTCAACGGGCGGTATATATCTGGCAAAGGCGCGCACCTCATCAGCGAGGGCCTGCTGGTCATCCAGAATATCCTCTTCCAGCAAGCGCAAATCAGCCAGCCCAATGCCCAGCTCCTGCAGGCGCCGCAGCGCATGATCACGCAGCTTTGTGCCAAAGATATCTGTTGCAGACAGGATGGCGATGCGCTCTTTACCTGTGCTGATCGCATGGCCGAGCAGCATATCAAGCTGTTGTTCTGGCAGATAACCCATCACCCAGCGCCCGGGGCGCGCCACCTGCTGATTGTTGGAAAGCGAGAGCGCAGGCAGGCGGGCTGGCATCCCGCTGCTGTCCATTGCCTCAGCTGAGGCGGTAAAGAGCGGGCCGATCAGGATATCGGTTTCTGCCTTGATGGCTTCCCGCGCTGCCAGGGCGGCCCGCGGCCCGCCAGCAGTATCCAGATAGACCAGCTCCAGCCCTTGCTTGCCGGACTGGAACAGGGCCAATTCTGCCCCGGCTGCTATTTGTCCGCCAAGCCCCGCCCATTCACCGCTGAAGGGCAATAACAGACCAACCCGCAGATTATCTGCCGGTTTGGTGGGCAGCTGAAAATCACTTTCCAGCGAATCACGCGGTGATTTTTCTGCCAGCAGGGCCATGGCAGCCTCTATCGCCTGTTCTGCCAGAGCTGCTGTATTCTCCTGATCAGCAGGCGGGGTGGCCAGCTCGCCCTGACTGTCAGATGAGGGCGGGACCGGCTGCATCGGGGCCAGCAGCAGTCCGGGATCACGCTGTTCTTCAAAAACATCCTCTTGTGGGCGCGGGCTGGTCAGGCTGGCGATCAGATTGCCAACCATATCTTCTGGCAAATCCTCACCAGCCGGGCTGGTCGGCGATGTGTTTTCTGCCAATGTGTCGGTTTTGGCTTCTGGCTTTTCTGATGACCCCGGCTCGGCAGGCAGGGGCGGGGTTGGCTGCTCGGTGCGCGGCGCAATGACTTTTTCTTCATTGATCACCGGTTTTTTCATAAGGCTGACTGTCGGGCTTGTGCCAATGCCGCGTGCCTGGGCAGTTCTGCGTGCGGGTGCCTGTTGCCCCTTGGTCTCTGGTCCAGTCTGTTGTGGCCCAGTCATTTGTGGCCCATTGTTCTCTGGCCCAGCGGCAATTTGCGGGACAACCCCTTGCCCGTTGTCCGCCCCCTGCTGTTTGGGCGAGACAACCGGCGCCGGGGCGCGCAGTTCCGGCGGCGGATGCTGACAGGCTGCCAGCAAAAACAAAATCGCGGCTGCCCAGCGGCAGCTTTTATTTGGCAAAGACCCTTTGGCCAACCCTCTCTCCTGACTGGCTTTTATGCTGTAACCCTCTATAGTGATGACATGAAACCGGGGATGATTCAACAGAGGCCGCCTGAGAAGTCTTATAAAGCGGGATTGCTGAAGATTGTGGCCACACCGGTCGGCAATCTGGGCGATCTGAGTCCGCGGGCCGCAGACGCGCTGGCCAAGGCGGATATTATCGCCTGTGAAGATACCCGCCAGACACGCAAGCTCCTGCAACTCTGCCAGATTGACAGCCGCGCCAGATTACTGGCCTATCATGACCATAACGGGGCGCAAATGCGGCCAAAATTGCTCACCGCCCTGCAACGGGGCCAGCAAGTTGCGCTGGTCAGCGATGCCGGCACGCCGCTGATTTCGGATCCCGGCTACAAGCTGGTGGCCGCCTGTCATGAGGCCGGGATAGCGGTAACCAGCCTGCCGGGACCCGCCGCACCGATCCTCGCTCTCAGCATGGCGGGGCTTCCCTCTGACCGATTTGTCTTTCAGGGCTTTGTGCCAGACCAGACCGGACGGGCAAAAAGCCGCATCGCCGAAACAGCAGACTGGCCGGTAACCCAGATCTGGTTTGAAAGCCCACGCCGTTTGGCCGCCACTCTGCGGCTGATGGCTGAGATGCTCGGCCCCAGAGAGGCGGTGATCGCGCGTGAATTGACCAAGCTGCATGAAGAGCTGCATCGCGGCACCCTCAGCGATCTGGCCGATCATTATGAGGCCAGCGGCCCGCCCAAAGGCGAGCTTGTCTTGCTGGTCGGGCCGACGGGCCCGGCGCGACCCGCCAAGGCTGAGCTGATCGCCATGCTAAAAAAGGCGCGCACCACAGAATCACTGAAAGACAGCGTAGCGGCGGTTGCTGAGGCGACCGGCATAGCCCGCCGGGAAATCTATCAGCTGGCCCTGACGCTGGATCAGCCGGGTGAGCATGGCTGAGGCACAGCGCCAGCAGGCCGAATTGCAGGGCCGCCGCGCCGAGCTGGCAACGCTCTGGCTCTACCGGCTGGCTGGATGGCGGCTTTTGGCCCGCCGCCATCGCACCCGCTATGGGGAAATTGACCTGATGATGAGCCGCTTTCGAACGCTGCTTTTCATTGAGGTAAAATGGCGCGCCAGACAGCTGACAGCAGAGGAAATGCTGCCCGGTCCGGCCCAGCAACAACGCCTCTTGCGGGCCATGACAGCAGAGCTGGCGCGGCTTTCAGCGCGGCGGGGCGGGGCGTTGCAAGGGCGGTTTGATCTTATCTGTTGGGCAGGCTGGCGACCGGTTCTTTGGCTGCGGCAAGTGGCGCTGTAGGGCCGCGGCTGGCAAATCGGGACTTGACCCGATTCAGCAAAAAAGGTTTTAGTGAGAGAGGCACACCACCGCCGGGAAGCCTGCGGCTTTTTTTGCTTCTTTTTTACCCAACTTCCAGGATGGATATGATGAACCGAACAAGACCCCTTATCACCTTGCTGTTTTTACTGCTGGCTGCCGGGTTGGGTCTGGGGGGCTGTGCACCGGCACTGGTGGGCGTTGGCACAGCAGCGGTTGCTGCATCCTCAACCGAAAAGGGCTTTTCTACCTCAGTCAGCGATACCGTTATCCAGGCCAAAATCGCTGATAAATATCTGCAAAAAGATATTGATTTGACCGAAGGGGTAGATGTGACAGTCAATGACGGGTCGGTGCTGCTGACCGGTAAAATCGAAACGGCCGAGAAAAAGATAGAAGCCACCCGCCTGGCCTGGAAGATAAAAGGCGTGCGCGAGGTGATCAATGAGGTGCAGGTCACCGAAACATCCAATTTGAAGGATATTGCCAAGGATCTGGCCGCCGCTGCACAGCTGCGGGCCAAGTTGATTGGTGATGCGGACATCTCCTCGCTGAATTATTCCATTGATGTGGTCAATGGCATTGTCTATCTGTCCGGCGTGGCTGAGACAGAGGCCGAGCGCGAACGGGTCATCGCCCATGCGCGTGAATTGCGCTTTGCCAAAAAGGTCTTCAATTATATCCTTTTATCCAGCGACAAGCGGGACTGATTTTTCTGTTATGACCGCTTCTGCCTTACGGGTTGCTATTCAGATGGATCCCATAGAGGGGGTCGATATTGCCGGTGATACCAGCTTCCGGCTGGCATTGGAGGCGCAGAGCCGCGGCCATATCCTGTTTGTTTATCAACCAGATAGCCTATCCTGGCAGCAAGGCAGGCTGCGCGCCAGAGCCAGCCAGGTGCAGCTGCGCGATGAGCCGGGCAACCATGTCACCGCTGCGCCGCCGGAATTGCTGGATTTGGCCAGCATGGATGTGCTGCTGATGCGCCAAGACCCGCCCTTTGATATGAGCTATATTACCGCCACGCATCTGCTGGAACAGCTCAGCGGCCAGGTGCTGGTGGTCAATGATCCGGTCTCGGTGCGGAATGCGCCGGAAAAGCTGCTGGTCACGCAATTTTCTGATCTGATGCCGCCGACCCTTATCAGCCGTGATGCTGACCAGATAAAAGCCTTTCGGGCTGAATATAAGGATATCATCATCAAACCCCTGTTCGGCAATGGTGGGGCCGGTGTGTTCCGGCTGCGGGATGGGGATGAGAATATTCATTCGCTGATGGAAATGTTTTTTGCCCAATCGCGCGAGCCGGTGATGGTGCAGGCCTATTTGCCAGAAGTCCGGCAAGGCGATAAGCGTATCATTCTGATTGAGGGCGAGGCGGCCGGGGCGATTAACCGGGTGCCAGCTGAGGGCGAGGCGCGATCCAATATGCATGTTGGCGGTCGCGCTGAAGCCTGTGAAATGACCGCGCGGGATCTGGAAATCTGCGCGGCGATTGGCCCGCTGCTAAGAGAACAGGGGCTGATTTTTGTCGGCATTGATGTGATCGGCAACTGGCTGACTGAGATTAATGTGACCTCGCCGACCGGCATCCGCGAGATTGAGAATTTCACCGGTGTGAATCTGGCAGCCGCCACCTGGCAGGCGATAGAAAAACGGCTGGCGGGTCACGCCTGAAGCGGGCGCAAGCGATAGGAAATCGCCTCTGCCATATGGAGTGTGTCTATTTCCTCTGCCACGGCGAGATCGCGGATGCTGGCAGCGACCCGCAGGATTTTGTGATAGGCGCGGGCTGAGAGTTTTTGCTGATCCAGCACCTTTTTCAATAGCTCCAGCGCGGCGGCTGAAATGGCCATCTGCCGATCCAGCTGGTCCGGGCTGAGGCGGGCATTCACCAACGGCATATCGGGGCTGATGCGACGGCCAGCCATTTTTTCCCGTGCTGCCAGAATCCGGCCCTGAATAGGGGCGGATGGCTCTGCCCGGCTGTTATCGAGCAGCTGGTCTGCGCTCTGCTCTTCTATATCCAGAATGATATCAAAGCGATCCAGCATCGGCCCGGAAACGCGTGACATATAATTGCGCCCGCAATCCGGGGCCCGGCTGCAGGCCCGCGCCGGGTCCGACAGATAGCCAGAGCGACACGGATTCATCGCAGCAATCAGCTGAAACTGGGCTGGATAGCGGATATGGTTATTGGCTCTGGCAATGACCACCTCTCCTGTTTCCATGGGCTGGCGCAGCGAATCAAGGGCCGGACGGGCAAATTCGGCCAGCTCATCGAGAAACAGAACGCCGCGATGCGAGAGCGAGATTTCCCCCGGACGCGCTTTCTGGCCACCGCCGACCAAAGCCGCCATAGAGGCGGAATGATGCGGTTCACGAAAAGGCCGCTCAGTTACCAACCCTTCATCGGGCGGCACTTCGCCAACCAGCGAATGAATCATGGTGACTTCCAGCGATTCCTCTGCCGTCAGCGGCGGCAACAGCCCGGGCAGCCTGGCTGCCAGCATGGATTTTCCAGCTCCAGGCGGGCCAATCATCAACAGATTATGACCACCCGCCGCCGCGATTTCCAAAGCCCGTCTGGCGGTTTCCTGGCCTTTCAGCTCAGCCATATCGCGCACCCGCCGCGTCTGGGTGACCGGCTTTTGCACCGGCGCAGGCAGCAGCTGATGGCCGCGCAGATGATTGATCAGGGCCGGCAGGTTGGGGGCCGCGATGATCTCCCGCCCCTCTGCCCAAACCGCTTCTGGCCCATTGGCAGCCGGACAGATCAGACGCAGATTTTCCGCCGCCGCCGCGATAGCCGCAGGCAAGACCCCGGCTACCTGCAAAATAGACCCATCCAGCAACAGCTCTCCCATC
>JADHLK010000032.1 GCA_016780695.1 Alphaproteobacteria bacterium
AGGAACGAATATGGGTGCGGCAAATATCGGTTACCTGCTCCTCATTGGTCGGCCCGTAGAGCATATCGCGCTGATGGCGATCCTGAATCCGCAGCATTTCCAGCCCGTAATCATCATAGCGGCCTGATTCCTGCCACAGCTCAGCAGGCTGAATAGTCGGCATCTTGATTTCCAGCGCCCCGGCCCGGTCCTGTTCCTCGCGCACGATGGCCTCAATCCGGTTCAGCACTTTCAGGCCCAGCGGCAGCCAGGAATAAATGCCGGCACTGGATTGCTGAATCATACCGGCCCGCAGCATCAACCGATGCGAGACGATCTGGGCTTCTTTCGGCGTTTCTTTGAGAACTGGCAAAAAATACTGGCTTAGACGCATGATGGTTCCCTGAGGCCAATGGGCGGGGCGGAAGTGAAAAAAATATGCGGCCTCACTCTAAGGTGATTCACCTTATTTTAGCAAGCATCTTGCCAGCCTCTCGGCTTGTCTGTTTGCGCCTTTGCCGTTAAACAGGAGAAAGGAGAGCTGACAGCTGATTTTTGCGGGTGATTATTTGCGATGCATAAACAGGATTTTGGACATTATCCGGCCACCCGCCTGCGCCGTCTGCGCCGCAGCCCGGCGTTGCGCGCGCTGGTCGCAGAAAACAGCCTGTCAGCCGCTGATTTGATATGGCCGCTCTTTGTCATAGAGGGCGAAAACAAGGTTGAGGATATCAGCGCCATGCCGGGCGTGCAGCGCCATTCGATTGACCGGCTGGTTGCCGAGGCAAAAAAGGCCCGCCAGCTGGGGATTCCTGCCCTCGCCCTGTTTCCCAAGATAGAGGCCGGGCTGAAAGACAGCGAAGGGAGCCTTTCGACTGACCCGGATAATTTGGTCTGCCGGGCGGTGCGGGCGGTAAAAGCGGCTGTGCCGGAGCTGGTTATTATCTGTGATGTTGCGCTTGATCCCTATACCGATCACGGCCATGACGGGTTGCTGCGCGATGGGGTTATTGTCAATGATGAGACGGTTGCGGTGCTGGTGCAGCAGGCCCTGACCCTTGCTGGGGCGGGCTGTGATGTGATTGCCCCGTCCGATATGATGGATGGCCGCGTTGGAGCGATCCGGTCCGGGCTGGATGCGGCCGGCTTTGAGCAGGTCTCTATCCTGTCCTATGCAGTGAAATATGCCTCTGCCTTTTATGGCCCGTTCCGGGAAGCGGTCGGGGCAGGCAGCCAGCTGGGCGGTGATGGCAAGAAAACCTATCAGATGAATCCGGCCAATGCTGAGGAAGGGCTGCGCGAGGTGGGGCTGGATTTGGCTGAAGGGGCCGATATGGTCATGGTCAAGCCAGGCCTGCCCTATTTGGATGTTATCCGTCTGGTGCGCAGCCAGTATGCCGTGCCCTGTATGGCCTATCAGGTATCTGGCGAATATGCCATGCTGATGGCAGCTATTGAGAATGGCTGGCTGGATCGCGACCGGGTGATACTGGAAAGCCTGATCGCTTTCAAACGCGCCGGGGCCTCTGCTGTCCTGACCTATTTTGCGCCTTTTGTTGCTGAACAGCTTATCCCCCGATAGTCGGCAGCGGGCGCGCGCCTCTCATCTCTGGTCGGGCTGCGGTCAGAAATGCACCATAAATAGTCGTCTTTAAGGCTCCAGACGCGTCCTGGCTGGCGCAAGAATGGGATGAAGGGCATTCGCATTGTGATGCGGATGTCCGGCGGCCTAAGCTGAGCTGGCGGGACAGGCAAGATGGCAGACAAAGCGCTTTTAACATTGGCTGATATTGAACAGGCGGCCGGGCAGCTGGCTGGCCAGATAATCGCCACTCCTACCATACCGGCCCCGATGCTGTCAGAAACGCTGGGCTGTCCGCTCTGGCTGAAGCTGGAAAATCTGCAATATACCTCCTCTTTCAAGGTGCGCGGGGCAACGCTGGCGATGGCTGCGTTGGAGCCGGCGCAGAAAAAACGCGGCGTGATCACCATGTCGGCGGGCAATCATGCCCAGGCGGTAGCCTTTCGGGCCAGCCAGATGGGCATACCGGCCACTATTGTGATGCCCAAACAGACCCCTTTTGCCAAGGTCAACCGGACGCGTTCCTTTGGCCCGAAGATTGTGCTGGAAGGCCGCAATCTGAATGAGTGCGAGGATACGGTTCAGCAGCTGATGGCAGAACAGGGGCTGGCCCTGATTCACCCTTATGACAATCTGGAGGTCATCCGCGGGCAAGGCACGGTGGGGCTGGAAATACTGGCAGCCGTGCCAGAGCTGGAATGTCTGGTTGTGCCAATTGGCGGCGGCGGGCTTATAGGTGGTATCGCGGTTGCGGCAAAGGCACTTAATCCAAAAATCCGTATTATCGGGGTGGAGGCTGAATTATACCCATCCATGTCACAGACGCTGGCGGGCCAGCCCGTGCAATGCGGCGGCGAAACGCTGGCTGAGGGGATAGCGGTCAAGGCTCCTGGCCAGCTGACCCGTGATCTGGCCAGCCGCTATGTAGATGAAATTCTGCTGGTCAGTGAGGCGCAGCTGGAATGGGCGGTTGGCGCGCTGGTCGAACAGCAGCGTGTTATAGCCGAAGGGGCCGGGGCAGCCGGTATTGCCGCTATCCGCGCCCATTCCGGGCTGTTTGCCGGGCAGAAAACAGGCGTGGTCATCTGTGGCGGCAATATTGATACGCGGCTTTTAGCCTCTATCCTGACGCGCAATATGGTCTCGGATGGGCGTATGGTGCGGCTGCGGATTGATATTTCGGATGAGCCGGGAATGCTGGCCGCCATTGCCTCCGCGATCAGTGATTGTGGCGGCAATGTTGTTGAGGTGTATCACCAGCGCCTGTTCTATAATGTGCCGGCCAAGCTGGCTAAAATTGATGTGGTGATTGATACGCGCGGGCCCGATCATGTTCAGGAAATCCGCAGCGCCCTGATAAATAAGGGATTCAAGGTGGCGATGATTGATGAGCAATCTGACTGACCCCTTGCCAGTGCAACCCGGCTTCCGATAATATAATCAGCGATGGATCAGTCTGCAGATATATTTGTGCCCTCCTTGCTGCATTTGCGGGTTACCCGCCAGTTTGACTGTGCCTATCGGCCCGGCTATTCGGAAAAGCGGCTGGCTGCTGATTTGACGCATTTCCCGCATTTCCACGATATGCTGGCTGAGGCTGGCTTCCGGCGGGTGGAAAACTGGGTCTATCGGCCTGCCTGTGATGCCTGCCAGTCCTGTATTCCCTTTCGGGTTAAGGCAAGCAGCTTTCAACATAGCCGCAATACCCGCCGGATTTTGCGACGCAATGCAGATTTGGTGCGCGGGCTTGCCGACCAGCCGCTGGGAGAAGAATATTACCAGCTGTTTCAGGACTATCTGGATAGTCGGCATAATGACGGGCACATGGCGCAGATGGATATCGGGGAATTCACCACTATGATCCTGAATAGCCCGATTGCCACCAGCCTGGTCGAATACCGCGATCAGGAGGGCAGATTGCAAGCCTGTGTTCTGGTGGATTTGCAACGTGACGGGCTCAGCGCGGTCTATAGTTTTTTCAATTCTGAGCGCGCCGGACAGTCAACCGGGCATTTTCTGATACTGGATATGATTGATCAGGTGTGCGCCGCCGGTCTGGACTGGCTCTATCTGGGCTTTTATGTCTCAGAAAGTCCGAAAATGTCCTATAAGGCGCGCTATCTGCCAGCAGAAATCTTTGTGGATGGCAGCTGGCAGGACTTCTCCGCGCCAAAATAGCCTTTCGCGAGGCGGGCTGCCCCAATCTGGTTTAAGAAAAGCCCCCTGCCAGGTGAAATGGGCCTCAGGAAAATCGCGCCTTAGGTAAAACGAGCTGGTCTTGGAAAGCCTGTGGGCGGCATTTTGCCGGCCCCGCCCCGCTTGCCTGTCCAGGTCAGCAGGTCGGTTTCGGTGCGGGTGCGCCCGCCTCCCATCTGCCAGCAGAGCCCTTCATCGGCTTTGAAAACCTTGATATCTGCCAGCCCGGCATCCTTATAACGTTGCAAGATAACGCCGCGCCCACGGGTCATCTCCGGCACTTCTGCCAAATCAAAGATCAGCAATTTGCGATTTTCACCAACCACCGCAACCTTGTCACCAGATGCCTGCACACAGGCGACCGCCCGCACCCGGTCAGCCAGGTTCAGCACCTGCTTGCCGGTGCGTGTGGCCGCGACCACCGCCTCGGCATCCACCTGCATCCCATGGCCAGAGGAAGCGGCCAAAAGCAGCTTGCCAGGCCCGGCCTTCAAACAGGCAACCAGACCCGTATCAGCCGGTATATCGAGCATCAGGCTAAGCGGCTCTCCAAAGCCCCGTCCGCTGGGTAATTTGTCACAGCCAAGCGTATAAAACCGCCCATTATCAGCAAACAGCAACAGCCGGTCTGTTGTATCCCCATGCAGGGCAAAGGCCGGCCCGTCCCCATCCTTGAATTTGAACTCCCCTGCCAAATCCAGATGCCCCTTCATCGCCCGAATCCAGCCGCGCTCAGAACAGATAATAGTGATCGCCTCTTTCTCGACCAGCAATTCGGCTGCATCAAAAACCAGATCCGGGGCTTCTCCCAGCTCTGTGCGCCGTTTATCTGATTTCAGAATATCTGCCTTCATATCTTTGATTTGTTTTGTTATTTCTGACCATTGCCTTGTTTCATCTGAAAGCAGAGCCTGTAAGTCTGCCTGTTCTTCTGCCAGCTTCTCGCGTTCGCTGCGTATGGCAATTTCCTCTAATTTCCGCAGGGCCCGCAGCCGCATATCCAGCACGCCATTGGCCTGATTTTCATTCAGATCAAAGCGCTGCATCAGCTCTGTTTTCGGATTGTCACCATCGCGAATAATGCGGATCACCTCATCCAGATTGAGATAGACCACCAGATAGCCATCCAGCATTTCCAGACGGCGGGCAATCTTCTCCAGCCGGAAGCTGCTGCGCCGCTGCAAGACCACACGGCGATGTTCCAGCCAAGCGCGCAGGACGGCGCGCAAATCCATCACGCCGGGCCGGCCTTCGGCATCCAGCACATTGAGATTAAGTTGGATACGATTTTCCAGATCAGTCAACCGGAACAGCCCTTCCATGACCGCTTGCGGGTCCAGTCGGCGCGAGCGCGGCTCCAGCACCAGGCGCACATCTTCAGCCGATTCATCCCGGATATCAGCTAGCATGGGCAGCTTTTTCGCCTGCATCATCTCAGCCATTTTTTCGATCAGCCGCGATTTCTGCACCTGAAAGGGGATTTCCGAAACCACAATCTGCCAGCTGCCCCCGCTGATTTTTTCCACCTCCCATCTGGCGCGCAGGCGGAAACTGCCGCGGCCGGTCCGATAGGCTTGGGTGATCGCCTCAGCCGGTTCCACCAGCACGCCGCCAGTTGGAAAATCCGGCCCCTTGACAAAACTGGTCAGTGTTTCGATCGCCGCATTGGGATATTTGATCAGATGCAAGGCCGCATCTGCCAGCTCAGTCGCGTTATGCGGGGGAATACTGGTTGCCATCCCCACCGCGATACCCTGTGCCCCATTAGCCAGCAAATTGGGCAGCCCGGCCGGAAGCAGCACCGGCTCATCTGATTCGCCGTCATAGGTGGGACGGAAATCGACAGCATCCTCATCAATACCGTCCAGCAACGCTTGGGCAAAAGCGCTCATGCGGGCTTCGGTGTAGCGCATGGCGGCCGCATTATCGCCGTCAATATTGCCAAAATTCCCCTGCCCGTCCACCAGCGGATAGCGCATTGCAAAAGATTGGGCCAGACGCACCATCGCATCATAAATCGCCGCATCCCCATGCGGATGAAATTTACCCATCACATCGCCAACAACGCGGGCCGATTTCTTGAACCCCTGCTCCGGGTCCAGTTTCAGCTGACGCATGGCAAATAAAATCCGCCGATGCACCGGCTTCAGCCCGTCCCGCACATCCGGTAGCGAACGCGCGGTAATCGTAGAAAGCGCATAGGCCAGATAGCGTTCTGACAGGGCGGATGAAAAATTTGTGCGGGCGATATTATCCTGTAGCGTCATATCAGGGCTGCTCTTTTTCTGTGCAGGACAAGCAAACAAGGCATCATTTAGCGATACATTATCTAGTATCCTTATAGCGGCTTGCTACCAAATAGGCCAGACGCAATCTGGCCTGTGGTAAATCCTGATTAACCACCGAAAAGATATGGCGGCTCAGAAAATGGCCGGTCAGACCAAGGGCAGCCTCATGCTCATTATTCAGCTGTTTCCAGCCCCCGAACAAGGCTGGCAGCGGCAAAAGCCGGTCTGCATACTCACCAGCGGCCTGATGATGCACCGCCCGGCCAGTGCGCGGGCTGATATAGGCCAGCCCCTCGGTCTCGCCGGTCAGGGTGCAACATTCATTATGGATAGCAAAACCGACCGCCGCCAGCAATTCCAGCTCCCAGAGCAGATACCATTCCAGCCAAGGCCGCCGTTTGCTGTCATGGTTTTCCACATCAGACAAAGCGATAATATCCAGCAGGGCGGCAGAGGATTGATAGAGATTTTCCTGCGGCTCCCGCTCAGCCAGGCTGGCATCCAGCAAGCCACAGGCCGCGCCTATCGCCGCCAGTCGTAACGGATCATCCAGCACCAGCGCGGACGGGCTTTTTTCCAAATCCAACTGCCAGCTTCCGAGCTGGCCTTCCAGCCGGGCCCGCCAGTCTGCCTGCACCAGATTGCCCGGCTGTAAAACCCCCTTGGCAGCCCGCCCCATCCCGCCATGCACCAGCCCGGCATGGCGGCCCCACTCACGGGTCAGCAGGCTGGCAATGGCGTGTGTTTCCCCATGCGGACGCACCGCCAGAATCAGACCCCTATCTCGCCAGTCAGGCATTGAAATCTAGGTCCCAGCTGCTATAGCGGGCCGGATCATTCATCCAGTCCTTGCGCAGCTTGACATGGCTGATGAGATGCACACGCCGCCCCAGCAATTCTTCCAGCTCCAGCCGGGCGGACTGGCCAATGCGGCGCAGCGTTTGCCCGCCCTTGCCCAGAATAATGCCGCGATGCCCTTCTCTGGCGACAAAGACTGACACCCTTATCTCAGCACTGCCATCTTCGCGTTCTGTCCATTTTTCGGTTTCAACAGTCAGCTGGTAGGGCAGTTCCTGATGCAGGTTCAAGAACAGCTTTTCGCGCATGATTTCAGCAGCCAGCATCCTCTCCGGCAAGTCGGACAGCGCCTCGGGGTCAAACAGATGCGGGCCGACCGGCATTTTTTTCGCCAGCCAAGCCTGCAAATCAGCCACCCCATGACCGGCGCTGGCCGAGATCATGAAAACCCGCTCAAACTCTGCCAGTTTCGACAGCTCCGCTGCCCGTTCAAGGAGGCGTTCCGGCGGGGCCAGATCAATTTTGTTCAGCACCAATGCCGCCGGTTGTCCGCGCACCGCCAGCTTTTCGGCAATTGCCTGCGTTTCTGCATCCAGCTGCTTGCGGGCCACATCATGCAGGAGCAACAGCTGATCCGCATCCTCGGCCCCTTGCCAGGCGGCATGGACCATTGCCCTATCCAGCCGCCGCTTGGGCTGGAAAATTCCCGGCGTATCCACAAAGATGATTTGTGTTTCCCGGTCCATCAAGATACCGCGCACCCGTGATCGGGTCGTCTGCACCTTGGGCGTAACAATAGAGACTTTTGCCCCTACCATCTGATTCATCAATGTTGATTTGCCGGCATTGGGCGCGCCCAGCAGGGCAACAAAACCGGCACGGGTCGGGCTGTCAGCCATTTTCCTGTCCTGTCAAAATAGCCAGCAGGGCTTGGGCAGCCGCGCTTTCAGCTGCTTTTTTATTGCCCCCGCTGCCACTGGCGGTTTGCTTATTCGGCAAGGAGACCACGACCTCAAAGGTCAGCGAATGTTCCGGCCCGCTGCGCCCGGTCACCTCATACTTTACCGGGCCAAGTGATCTGGCATCTACATATTCCTGCAAGGCTGATTTCGGGTTGGTCAGGGCTGCCAAGGGCGGTTCTGCCTGCCAGTCAAAAAAGCGCAATACCATCTGTTCTGCCGCCTCCCAGCCACCATCCAGCCAGACCGCCGCCAGCACCGCCTCTACAACATCGGACAGGATAGAGGCCCGATCTGTGAGCTGGTTACCTTTTTCCGCCTGAATATAGCTGGCCAGCTGCAGCTGCTGGGCAATCAAGGCCAGATAATTTTGCTGGGCCAGATGATGAAAGCGGGTGGAAAGCTGGCCCTGATCTTCTGCTGGAAAGGCTTTGTAGAGCGCATCCGCCAAAACCAGCCCTAAAACCCGGTCTCCCAGAAATTCCAGCCGCTCATAGGTTTTGTCCACCCGCAGGCTGCGATGCGTCAATGCCATTTCCAGCAAGGACAGATCAGTGAATTGATAGCCCAGTTTGGTTTCCAGCTGGCTGAGCGGACCGACTGCCATCAATTTACCCTATTGCCGATGCGTTCAAAGCGAATAGCCAGTGGCCATTTCCAGATTTCCCAGAAACGGGCTGAACTGTCATGGCTGAAAAACAGGAATTCGGCGCGGCCTATGAGATTGGCAGCTGGCACGAACCCGACCGAGGCTGTGCGGCTGTCGCGGCTATTATCACGGTTATCGCCCATCATGAAATAATGCCCGGCCGGCACGGTAAATTCCGGCGTATTATCCAGCCGCAAAGTATCACTGATTTCCTGAATGGAATGGCTGTGGCCATCGGCAAATTTTTCCTCATAGAGGTTGGCTGTCATGCTGGACAGGCCGCTATTATAGGATTGCTGGCCAATCAGGCGGCGCGTCGCAGCGACCCCGTTAATATACAGAATACCCGCCTTGACCTGTAGGCGATCCCCCGGCAGGCCGACCACCCGCTTGATATAATCAACCGTTACATCTGACGGCAGGCGAAAGACTGCGACATCGCCGCGCTCCGGCTGGCTGGCCAAAACCCGCCCGGAAAAGGGGATCAGGCCCAGCGGAAAGGAATAGCGCGAATAGCCATAGCTGTATTTTGAGACAAAAAGATAATCCCCGACCAGCAAAGTCGGTATCATCGACCCGGACGGAATATTGAACGGCTCAGCAATAAAGGATCGAAAGGACAGGGCCAGCACCCCGGCAATCAGCAAGGTGCGGAAAGTCTCGCCAATAGCTGACTTTTCCTTGGTCTCTTTAACCGACTTGTTACGCATCTGAAAATCCCTGGGTTCGCAAGACTGGCATAAAATCACTGTGCTGTATTGTTCGGCTCCGGCCTGTCAGCCTGTCTGTCCGGGCCGGGCAGCCAGAACCACAAAGGCCGAGGCAAGCGGAAACTCATCACTCAGCGATATATGAATATCTGCTTCCCAGCCGGGGGGCAACCATTCTGCCAGCTTTTCTGCACAGGCCCCGCCCAGCCGCAACTGCGGGGGCGAGCGCTGGAGAGAGCCTTTCGGGGCGTTGGTGACCTCAGCATGATGCCAGCGCATACCGCTTTGATCCCGGCCTGCAAAGGCTTTGAATACCGCCTCCTTGGCTGCAAAGCGTTTTGCCAGATAAGCTGTTTTGCCAGCCCCCCTCTTGTCGGCTTCCCGGCGTTCAGCAGCAGTGAACACCCGCTTTTCAAACCGGCTGCCGTGCCGGGACAGGGTCTTTTCAATGCGCCTGATGTCGCAAATATCATGGCCGATGCCCAAAATCATCTCAGGCTTTCCTGTCCGGCTGGCGGGCAGCCTCCATCAATCGGCGCATCTCGGCAATAGCCTCTTCCAGCCCGCTGAAAATTGCCGCCCCTATTAGGAAATGCCCGATATTCAGCTCCACTATCTGGGGAATCGCCGCAATCGGCCCGACCGTATCATAGCCGAGCCCGTGCCCGGCATGAACCTCCATCCCGGCCGCCTCCGCCAGCTCGGCACCGCGGGCTATATCCAGACTGGCCTTGATCCGGTCCGGCCCGGCTGGCAGATCGCAATAGCGCCCGGTATGCAGCTCTACAATATCAGCCCCAATTTCAGCAGCAGCGGTGATCTGTTTTTCTTCTGCCTCAATGAACAGGGAAACCCGCATCCCCTGCCCTTTCAGCTGATCCGTGACAGCGGCCAGCCGCGGCTTCTGCCCGGCGACTTCCAGCCCGCCCTCGGTGGTAATCTCGGCCCGGTTTTCCGGCACCAGACAACAGGCATTAGGCTTTATGCGGCAAGCAATCGCGACCATCTCGTCGGTTGCGCCCATCTCAAAATTAAGCGGCAAGCTGATCTGTTCTTTCAGCGCGGCCATATCAGCATCCTTGATATGACGGCGGTCCTCACGCAGATGCGCTGTAATGCCATCAGCACCGGCCTCTTCTGCCAGACGCGCGGCGGCCACCGGATCAGGCCAGAACCCGCCCCGCGCATTACGCAGCGTGGCAACATGATCAATATTCACCCCAAGGCGCAGCCTATCCATTATCCAGCCCTTCTTCATCTGTGGTTTTGGGTTCTGCCTGTCTGGCCGCAGCGCGGCGTTGGGATTGGCGCAGGGATTGCCGCTGACGCCAGGCTCGCCGCCAGGCTGATACGATAACATAGCTCAACCCGAATAGCGGCACGCCAACCAGCACCATCAAGGCTATCGAGCCGACTGCCCAAGGCACCATCAAAGCCAGCGGCTGCAACCAGATTTCTTGAACTTCTGCGGGCGGCTTACCACCAGTCAGGCCAAAATGATACAGAATCCTGCGGCCAGTTCGCAGGCTGGCCAGCCAAAATAGCGGAAAAGTCCAGGGATTGCCAACCAGCGTTGCCACGGCAGAAACCAGCACATTGCCGCGCAACAGCCAGGCCAGCAACCCGGCCAGCAAGAAATGAAACCCGACAAAAGGCGTAAAAGAGACCACTACCCCGCAGGTGAACCCGATGGCGAGCGAATAATCTGAGCCGGGCAGCCTGATAAGACGTTGCTTCAGATAGGAAAAAGCGCGGCGAAAGCCGGTTTTTGGCCAGAGCCAACCCAGCACCCGATCCCTGATATCCAACGGCTTGCGGCGGCGAAACAGCATTTATGGGGCCCCTTTCCCGGAAATCGGCTAATAGCTGTCGCGCTCAACTGTTTCGATATATTGGTTTGTGCCCAATACCGCGATAATGGATTGCAAATGCTGCCTGTCACGCACATCGATATCCAGCGTGAAGGTAAAGAAATCCACTGACCGTTCAATCAGCTGGATAAAGGAAATATTGCCGCCCTGCTGGCCAATCACCGTGCAGAGCGCGGCCAGCGCCCCCGGCTCATTGAACAACACACAGCGAATCCGCCCGGAATGCAGCTGTGCCCCGGTCTGGCCCCAACCGACCTTCATCCAGAGTTCCGGGGCACTGACAAATTTGGTAAGCGTGCTGCATCCGTCCTTATGAATAGTCAGCCCCTTGCCGGTGGTCATGATGCCGACAATTTCATCACCGGGGAGCGGATAGCAGCATTTTGCCATATGCACCGCCATCCCTTCGCTGAGCCCGTCAATATTCAGCGCGGTATCCGGGCGGGCTTTGCGCGCGGCTTCCTTTTCGGTAGTCTTTTTTGCCCCGCCAGTGGTGGCCAGGGCCGGATAGAGCCGTTCAAACACCTGTTTGGCCTGCGTATCCCCGGTGCCTATTTTTTCATACAACTCTTCCAGGCGGGTCACGCCAAATCCAGACAATACCCCGGAAATATCCTTTTCAGAATATTGCTTTTTGTGAAACCGGTATTCCTTGGCCAGCAAGGATTGCCCAATACGGCTAAATTCCTGCTGGCGCTGTGATCTGGTAAAGCGCCGTATAGCTGATTTGGCCCGGCCAGTTGCGACAAACTCCTCCCAGTCCGGGCGTGGCTGGGCGGTTTCATCTGTCAGGATACGAACCTGATCGCCGTTGGCCAGCTCAGTGGCCAGCTGCCGCTTCTTGTCATTGATCAAAACACCGACACAGTGATCGCCTATCTTGGAATGCACCGCATAGGCAAAATCCACGGCTGTCGCGCCTTTTGGCAGGCTAATCAAATCACCGCGGGGGGTGAAGCAAAAGACCTGGTCCGCATACATTTCCATCTTGCTGTGTTCCAGCAAATCCTCTGCCCCGCTGCTAAGCTCTATCAGCTGCATCATTTCCTGCACCCAACCAAAAACCGCAGCCTCTCTGGTCTCACGCAGGGATTTATAATCCCAATGAGCGGCTACACCGCGCTCAGCCACATCATGCAGTTCCGGCGTGCGGATCTGAATCTCAATACGCCTGTTCATCGGC
>JADHLK010000033.1 GCA_016780695.1 Alphaproteobacteria bacterium
CGGACTGTGCCATAGACAATCTGGGATGGGGCTGCATCGCGCACAGCTGCCAAAACAGTCGTGACTGGCCAGATTTGCGGCTGGCCGGGTTCCGGCTCTACCACCGGGCGGGTGGCCATCAGCCAGTTGAACCCCCAGACAAAAAGGGCCAGCACCAGCAAGGCTGGAACACCACGAACAAGCAGTTTTAACAAAAAAGAGAGCATTTATCATTTCCTGACAGCTGTGGCTTCATAAAAGACCTGCCGAGGCCGCTGATGCGCTTGTGCCAGAGACCTTGCCTGGTTTGTAACTATATACGCAAAAAAAGGAAGCTGGTTTGATCCCAGAGGTCCCGTTAACCCTTATGAAAGTCGCCTACAGTTGAACGAACAAAATGTCAAGATAAAGGCAGCTGGTGAAACCGGCCTGACCGGGGAAATCAAGGCGATTTTGCATCTGGCCCTGCCGCTGGCCCTCTCGCAGCTGGTCTGGATTGGCATCAGCACCTCAGATATCTGGATTATGGGCCGGATTGGCACGCTGGAGCTGGCTTCTGGATCGCTAGCGATGCGCTTTTACCAGCCCTTTTATTTCTGGACATTGGGGATGCTGTCCGTGACCACCGCTCTGATGGCCCAGGGATTAGGGGCCGGTGATGCCAGCCGGGTGCGGCGGGCCTTTCGCTCCGGGGTATTGCTGGCCAGCTTTTTCGGCTTGCTTTTTGCGCTGCCGGTCTGGGCAGGCCCGTGGCTGCTGCCCTATCTGGGTCAGGATCCGGCCCTCGCCGCCTATGCCGGTGATTTTTTCCTGTGGACAGCGATTGGCCTGCCGATCATTTTTGTCTTTCAGATGCTGCGTTTTTTTTCGGTCTCCATGGGCACCCCCTCCATGCAGCTTCTGGCTTCGGTTATCGGATTAATTGCCAATCTTGTGCTGAATGAGATTTTGGCCCTTGGCCTTGGCCCGCTGCCAGCAATGGGGCTGGGCGGCATCGCGGCGGCAACGACGATCAGCTATGCGATAACCGTGCTGATCATGATCTCCATTGTCGGGCGGCATGAGGACCTGAAAAAATGGGATATTTTCCGTAATTGGTGGCGGCTGGACCGCGCCTCGGTCAAGGGGATTTTGCGGCTCGGCACACCGACCGGCTTCATCGTGCTGAGCGAGACCAGTATGTTTGCCATTGTCTCGCTGATGCTGGGAGTGTTCGGGGCCGCCGCGCTGGCCGCCTCGGCGATTTCCTTTCAGGTGACCTCTATCGCTTTTATGTTGCCGCTGGCCGTGGGACAGGCAGCGCTGGTACGCACCGGGCGGGCCGCCGGGGCAGAGGATATTTCTGCCTTGCGCCAGACCGGGCGCGCCGCGATGACGCTGGCTATGGGCAGCGGATTAGTGAATATGCTGGTCATCCTGATTTTCCGCGAGCAGCTGGCCGAGCTCTTTCTGGCCAGCAGTGACGGGCTGGTTGAACAGGTGGTAGTGCTGGCGATACCGATGTTGATAATCACCGCTCTGTTTCAGATTCCAGAGGCCTTGCAGGCGGTCACCATTGCTCTGTTGCGCGGCATGAATGACACTTTTTGGCCCGCCCTTATCAGCATGGCAGGCTATTGGGTTGTCGGGGTCGGGCTGGCTTGGGTATTTGGCTTCACCCTTGGGCTGGGGCCGACCGCAGTCTGGGGCGCGATTGGCATTGCGCTGGTGCTGAACGGCCTGATTATGGTCTCGCGCTGGTTCTGGCAGTTGAGACGCATCGCAACAGATGGCAGTATATTGAGAAACTGACCAAAGCAAAAAGGCCAACAGGTGATACATAGCCCGGCAGAATTGGGTTGGCTGGCCCCGCAACTGCCCGCCGATGAACAGCTGGCCCGGCGCGGCCGGGAACGCGTTGATGCACTATGCCAGAGAGCAGGGTTTGACCTGCCTGAAAGCCAGTATAACCTCTATGCTGCCAGTCTGGCAGCAGCCCCGCATCTGGCCCAGCTGGCTGAAAAATGCCCAGCTGATCAGCTACGCCGGATATTGGAGGGCGACCATGCGGCGGTGGCAGACGCAGCAGCTGCCCAGCTGGCCAGCCAGTTGGATGAGAAGCCGGATGAGATACAGCTGATGGCCGCGCTGCGCCAGTTTCGCGGGCAGGCCGGTCTGAACGCTGCTTTTGGTGAGCTGACCGGCCAGATCAGCATTGAGGCCAGCTGGGCTTTTTTGACAAGAGCCGCCGAACAGGGCTTGCAGACTGCCGTATCTTGGCTGCTGGCTGAGGCGACCGCAAAGAACCAGCTGGCTGAGGCGCGCGGTTTTGTAGTGTTGGGACTTGGCAAGCTGGGGGCAGCTGAGCTGAATTACTCCTCAGACATTGATCTGATTTGCCTGCATGACCCGGCCGCCGCACCGCAGGCTGATTTCTTTGTCAAGCTGACCCGCCGACTGGTTCAGCTGCTCTCCAAACAGACAGGTGACGGGTTTGGCTGGCGGGTGGATTTGCGGCTGCGCCCGGATCCCGGGGCCACCATGGTCAGCCTGCCGGTCGAAGCGGCGATAGGATATTATGAATCGCTGGCCCGCAGCTGGGAGAGGGCAGCCTTTATCCGGGCGCGCCCGCTGGCCGGAGATCTGGCCATGGGTGAGCAATTCCTGACCCAGATAAGCCCCTTTGTCTGGCGCAAATCGCTGGATTTTACGGTGCTGGAAGATTTGCAAGGCTGGCTGCGCCATCTGCCGGTGCCGGATCAGTTTCACGGCTTTGATGTCAAGCTGGGCGCGTGGGGTATCCGCCATGCCGAGCTGCTGACCCATATTTTGCAAATGCTGGGCGGCGGGGCGAACCGGGCCCTGCGCAGCTACAATACGCTGACCGCGCTGACCCGTCTGGAGGAGGCAGGCCAGCTGCAGCCGGGACAGGCAGACCAGCTGGCCAGCTGCTACCGGGATTGGCGGCGGCTGGAACATCGCCTGCAATATCAGCGTGATGCCCATACCCACAATTTGCCTCGCAATGAAGAGGATTTTGACCAGTTTGCCCGCTTTTGCGGCCAGCCGGATGCTGAAGCTCTGCGCCAGCTGCTGACCAGCCTGCAACAGCGCACCGAACAGGCGGCCCGCCATGGTTTGCTGGATAAGATGCTGGCCCGCCATGATGGCCGGGCCGATCAGACAGACCAGCTGCCTGCTGAGCCGGAAGCCCGGCAGGTCTGGCTAACCGGGCTTGGCTATCAGCGCCCGCAAGATATGCTGGCGATTATTGAGGCCTGGATGGGCGGGCGCATCCCGGCCACCAGAGGCGAGCGGGCGCGGGCCTATCTTTCCAGCCTGTTGCCGCGTTTGATGCAGGAAATTGCTGCGGCTGCCGACCCGGATGCGGCCTTTGCCGCCTTTGCTGATATTATTGCCGGCCAATCCGCTGGGGCACAGATTTTTGCGCTGCTGACCCATAATCCGCAGCTGACCGGGCTGATTTGCGATATCCTGATCCGGGCGCCCAGATTGACAGCCCTGCTGCGCCGCCATCCAGAGCTGATGGACCGGTTGCTGGATGCAGATTTCTTTACCCAGCTGCCAGCGGCAGACCAGCTGGCAGACAGGCTGGCCAGCGGCACAAATACCGGGGCGGTGGAAACAGCCTTGGACAGGCTGCGCGATCTGGTGCGCCAGCAACGCTTTCAGGCAGAGCTGCATCTGCTGCGCGGTCTCTCCAGCATGGCTGAGATAGAGGCGTGCTTTACCTGTCTGGCGGAACAGTCAGTAGCGATTGTTTTGCGGCTGGCCGAAACCGATATGAAGCGCGCGCATGGCCGCATTGACGGGCGCTTTGCAGTGATCGGCCTTGGCCGGTTGGGAGCCGGAACGATGACAGCTATCTCTGATCTGGATCTGGTCTGTCTCTATGACGGGCCGGAGGAGGCCGAATCAAGCGGCGAGCGCCCCCTTGGGCTGGGGGCTTTTCATATGCGCCTCACCCAGCGGCTGATAAATTGGCTCAGCGTCACCACAGCTGCCGGGGCGCTTTATGAGGTGGATATGCGGCTACGCCCGGATGGCAAAGCCGGGCCGCTGGCTTGCAGCTGGCAGCGCTTGCAAGATTATTTTGAAACGCAGGCCTGGAGCTGGGAAAAGCTGGCCTTGCGGCGGGGACGCGTAATCGCAGGCGATGCCAGTCTGGCAGAGGAGGTTTCCAGCTGGCTGGCTGGCCAGCGGGCGCACCTGCCAGCATTGCCGGAACTGGCCGCTGACATTGCCGGGATGCGCCGCAAGCTGGCCGCCAGTCAGCCCGGCTTTTGGCAGATGAAACAACAACCTGGCGGCTTGCTGGACGGGGAATTTCTGGACGGGCTGCTGGCCGCAGAGGCCCAGCAAAAAACCGGCAAGAAAACCCGCAAGCCTGCGCTTGACTGGCAGGCCAATCTGGCGCGCCAGCAACTCTTGCAGCATTGGCTCAGGATCGGGCTGGCAGAGCGGCCTTCTGTGAAGGGCGAACCGCTGGCCGGCCTGCCGGATTTGCTGTCTGAGGCGATGGCGACAGCACTCGGTCTGGCGGACACCAGCAAGCTGGTTTCCCAGCTGCAGGCAGATCGAGCCGAGCTGGCCGATTTGCTGGAGACCAAGCTGGCCAGCCATACCAGCAGCCAGGCAGCGGATTAGCTCTGAATAGCCTGGAATTCCAGCCGCCAGGTCGGGGCTGTCTTTTTTACGACGCAGGAACGGCGGATTTTGGAGAGCATTTCGGTTTTGGGTATGAAATAGGGAGTTTTGAGGGAACAAAAAGAAGCAGGACAGACCACCTGTCAAGGGGCCCACGGGCCGCAACCTATCGCCAAGATGAGCCGGGACCGCCAGCCATGTTTCACTCCCTTATTTCCAGCTGGACGCTGTTTTTCGGGCTTGCCATGATCATGATCGGCAATGGCTTGCAGCTGGTGCTGCTCGGCCTGCGCGCCGATCAGGCTGGCTATAGCACGCTGATGACCGGTGTGATGATGGGCGGCTATTTTTTGGGGCTGTTCCTTGGCTCTCTGGCGGTGCCGAAATTCCTCAGCCGGGTTGGCCATATCCGTATTTTCGGGGCGCTGGCCTCACTTGCCTCGGCAGCGGTGCTGCTGCATCTGGTGTTGGAACAGCCGCTCATCTGGGCGCTGATGCGGCTGGTTACCGGGCTGAGCTATGCGGGGATGTATATTGTTGTCGAAAGCTGGCTGAATGACAAATCGACCAATGAAACACGCGGCCAGATGCTGTCTGTCTATATGATTATCACGATGGGCGGGATGGGGCTGGGCCAGCTGCTCGCCGGCAGTGATGATGGCCAGTCTGCGATGCTGTTTTTGCTGGCCTCGGTATTGGTTTCGCTGGCGGTGGTGCCGATTTTGCTGTCAGCAGCGAAAGCCCCGGACTTCAGCGAGCCGGAGCGGATATCGCTGCGCCGCCTCTGGCAAATTTCCCCGCTGGCGATGGCAGGCATGTTCCTGCAAGGGCTGTCAGTGGCGATGCTGTTCGGCATGGGGCCGAGCTTCGGACGGCAAATCGGGCTGAGCGCGGCAGAAGTGTCTGTTTTTATTGCCTCTGCCACTGTCGGGGTTTTGCTTTTGCAATATCCGCTGGGTCGGCTATCGGACCGCACGGACAGGCGGCTGTTGATTCTGGGCTCTTCTGTGGTGGCTTTTGTGATTGCCGGTCTGGCGGTGCTGGCCAGCGGGGCCAGCTTCTATCTGCTGCTGCTCTTTATGACGCTTTATGGCGGGCTTAATCTAACGCTCTATTCAATGTTTATCGCCCATGCCAATGACTATCTGACGCCGCGCCAGATGGTCAGCACCGCCTCAGCCTTGCTGATGGTTAATGGTATCGGGGCGGTGCTGGGTTCGCCGCTGGTCGCGATGATGATGGAGCTGTTCGGCACGCTGGCCTATTTTGCCATGCTGGGTTTCAGCAATTTACTGTTGATTGGCTTTGTGCTGGTGCGGATACGCGCCCGTGCTGCCGTGCCGACCGAGGCACAGGGCCCGCTGGTGGCCTTTCCCGAGGCTGGCACCGCTGTGGCAGCAAGCCTGAACCCGGAAGCCGCCTGGCTGGAGGCTGAAAACAGCCCGGCAGATGAGGATGCGCTGGCCGACAACCCCTATCTGTCGCAATAGGGCGGCGCAGCCTTTTCGGTTAATCCTTTATGACCAGCTATTATAACCCATCTGGTCAGGCGATTTGGCCGGGCCAGACTGCCATGATGATTAGCAAGCCACCGCCTTCCCCCCCTTGGCGGTGGCTTTTTTTTTGGATGAAAATGGGATAACATAAGTTAAATTTGATGTTCTGAGACAGGCTGGATGATGGCTCCAATTTTGCGTGTCATGCTGGTTGTTTTGCTGCTGACCGGACAATCTGGCGCGGCTGAGACAGAAACTAAAACGCCGTTGGCGCGTTTGACCGGTGTGCAGGTGACCGCGATCACCGATGCTGACAGCCTGCGGGCCGGGCCGTTGCGGCTGCGCCTGTTCGGTGTGGATGCCCCGGAAATGCGCCAGAGCTGTGCTGACAAGGCCGGTCACCCCTATGCCTGTGGCAAGGCAGCGCGCAACTGGCTGGCCAGTTTTCTGCCAAAGGGGGCCGAGCTTTCCTGTGATCTGCTGGATCAGGATCGCTATGGCAGGCTGATTACCCGCTGTTTTTATCAAGGCAGCGACATAGCAGCCCAGCTGGTAGCGGCAGGCTGGGCTTTGGCTTGGCAGCGCTATTCAGAGGATTATCTGCCCCTCCAGACGCGCGCCAGAAACCGCAAGGCCGGGCTTTGGGCAGGCCAGTTTGACAGGCCCTGGGACTGGCGGCGCAAACAGCCAAAATAATCTGGGTCAGCTGGTGTGTGCGAACCAGCAGCAAGCCGGTCTCAGAGCAGGCCCAATTCCCGCAATTCGGCTGCCATATCAGCTGGCATCGCGGTCTGGCTGGACATATCTTGCGGCAAATCCTCAGGCGCGTCAGCCGCTTCAAGATAGCGCCAGCCCTGAAAAATACGGTGCTTGCGCGGCCAGACCGGAATCAAGGGCGGATGCAGCACAATACCGCAGGCCGCCCGCCCGTCAGCGCGGGTTATCTCTACCAGATCGGCGATCGGCTGGCGGGCCAGCATCTGGCCCTTGATAATCCAGTAGATACAGCCGCCATCCAGCAATTCTTCAGCCCGCCGCGGCCAATTGCGGGTGGGATGCAGAATCGGCTTACCCGCCTTGGTTAGCCTGTCTTGCCAGCTTTTCAGCGAGTCAATCGAGACTGCCCCGACGCTCAGTTTTTTCAAATGCACAGCCATTGTTTCTGCTTACGATAACCGCACCGGATCAGAGCAAAAATACTGCTGCCAAACCCAGAAAAACAAAAAACCCGACCACATCTGTTATCGTGGTCAGCAACACTGAGGAGGCAACCGCCGGATCAACCCCGACCCGTTGCAGCCCCAGCGGCACCAGCAGCCCGGACAGGGCCGCTACGATCAAATTGACCAGCATTGCAACAGCCAGAATTGTTGCCACCTCCAGATCGCGGAACCAGACCCAGGACAGACCGCCTGCCAGCACCGCAAAAAATAGCCCGTTCAGCAGCCCGACAGTCAATTCCTTGCCGGCAAAACTCCAGACCGTTTTGGCGCTGAATTCGCGCATGGCCAATGCCCGCACTGCCACGGTGACCGTCTGCGTGCCTGCATTGCCGCCCATGGAGGCCACAATCGGCATCAGCACCGCCAGCGCGACAATCTTTTCAATCGTTGCCTCAAACAATCCAATAACCAGCGAGGCCAGCACTGCTGTGATCAGATTGACCAGTAGCCAGGAGGCGCGCCCGCGCAGCATTTCCGGCACCGAAATTCGGATAGAACCATCCGCCACCCCGGCAAGAGCCATCAAATCCTCTTCTGCTTCCTCATCGATCACATCCACCACATCATCCATTGTGATGACCCCGACCAAACGCCCTTCTTGATCGACAACGCTGGTGCTGACCATGCCATAGCGGCGGAACAGCAAGGCCACCTCTTCTTGATCCATGGCGACCGGCACGGAACGAATATCGGTTTCCATAATCTCTGAGATGCGGCGCGGGCGCGGGCTACGCAGCAAACTGGACAGGCGCACTTCTCCCACCGGATGGCCAGAGGGATCGGTTACGATAAGCATATAAAATTCATTCGCCTTGGAATCTCCAGAGCGCAGAAAATCAATCGTCTGGCCCACCGTCCAGAAAGGCGGTACCACCACCATCTCGCGCTGCATCATCCGGCCGGCAGAATCCTCCGGCCAGGCCAGCGCCTGCTCCACCAATACCCGCTCCTGGGCCGGCATCGCCTGCAACACCTCATCCAGATCAGCCGGCTCCAGCTCTTCGGCGATATGCACGACATCATCTGAATCCAGCGCTGGCAGGGCGCGCGCAATCGCATCCGTCCCCAGCTGATCCAGCACCCGTTCCATGATCTCCTCATCCAGATGCGTGATCGCTTCCGGGTCCAGCGCCGGGCCTAAAAGCGAGACCAGAACGGCACATTGGTCAGCGCTCACCCGCTCCAGCAAATCGGCCTGATCAGCCGGGTGCAAGGGCGAGACCAGCATACGGGCACGCCGTTTATTACCACCTTCCACCGCTTCCAGAATCGCAGCCTCTACCTTCGGGGTCAGCCCATAGAGGGAGGTCACCTGCAGATCGCTGGGTTCAGTCTCGGCAAGGGTGGCTTCAGGGGGCGTTTCTTCTGCCATGCGGGCCTCCTGCTGCGGAATAAGGGGTTGGATGTCAACAGGCTAGCACAGTTAACAGGCAAAAAACACAGCATCTTAACCGCTGATCATATTATTTCAAAATTGGCAAGAGCAATAAAATGATCGATAGTGGCGAGGCAGGATTTATGCTTTGATGAGACAGTGAGCCTTGATAGGATGGACCCTTTGAGGGGATGGTAACAGGCGGGCCAGCCCTGCCAGCATCAGCCAGAGAGGATATTGCGGAGCATGGGTTTTGCCTTTTGCCAGATCGCCTCCTCCCTGCCTGCCCTTGGTGGCTGGCAGCCGCCTGATTTTCAGGGGGAGAGCTGGCCGTTTCCCGGCGGGGATTTACAGACTTTGCGTTCAGTTTTGCGGCCGCCAAAACTCGATCTTGGTCCGGCTGAGAAAATCCTCATCCCGGCGCGTGATGGCGATCAGCTGGTCAGCTTTCTGCATTTGCCAGATGACGCCGGGAACCCAAACCGCCCAGATTACCCAAACCGCCCAAATTACCCAAACCGCCCAGATTACCCAGACCGGCCAGCGACAGACGCGCTTATCATTGGGCTGCACGGGCTGTCTGGCTCATCAGAAAGCTGGCATTTGCGGGCCCTCACCCGCGCGTTTCTGGATAGGGGGCTGGCGGTTTTGCGGGTGAATATGCGCGGGGCCGGGGTGAGCAGGCCGCTTTGCCAATCCAGCTATTCAGCCCGTTCAGGCAATGATTTGGCATTGATTATACGGGCCATGCAGGCGCGCTTTGCCAAGCCAATTTTTATTTCCGGCGTATCTCTGGGCGGAACAGTGGCGTTGAATTTGGCCTTGGATGAGCCGGATTTAGCGAGCCAGCTGGCCGGGCTGGTCAGCATTTCTGCACCGCTGGATATGCAAGCCGCCAGCACCGCCTTTCACCGGCCACGCAACTGGCTCTATATGCGCTATATCCTGTCCGGGTTAAAGAAGCTGGCCCTGGCCAGCCCGCACCCGGCGCGTCTGCCTGCTGACCCGAATTCCATACGCTCGGTGCGGGAATTTGATGATTGCCTGACCGCCCCGATGCATGGTTTTGCTGATGCGGCGGCCTATTACAGGCGCGCCAGCGTGGCAGGTCGGCTGGCCAATCTGGCCTGTCCGGCATTGATTCTGCAGGCTGATAATGACCCCTGGGTGCCGGCAGCCGCTGCCAGAGCCGCCCGGCTGGCCGCACGCACCAGCCTGATTATCACCCATGGCGGCGGCCATGTTGGTTTCGCAGATGGGCAGCAGCAGCCCTGGTTTGTGCGCTGTGCTGCCAGCTGGGTTGCTCAAATGTCCTGAAGGCCGGGATAGCGGGCGATTTCCTCTACCAAGCGGCTACTGGCCCGGCTATCCAGATCCAGATGCAGAACCAGCCGAAAGCGGCCCAGCACCGCCTCCCCTTGCTGGATTTTCTGCGGCGCGCTGATCCGGATATTCTGTTTTGCCAGCCAGTCTGGCAACCCCATTGCTGCCTGCCAGTCCAACATGGCAAAGACCATATTGGTGGCCGCTTCCGCCCGGACCCCGCCTGTCTGGTTCAGCGCCGCGGCCAGCTGGCTGGCCTGTTTATGATCATCTGCCAGCCTTTGGCAGTGATGCTCCAACGCATAAAGACCGGCTGCGGCCAAAATACCGGATTGGCGCATACCGCCGCCCAGCATCTTGCGCCAGCGCCGCGCCGCCGCGATAAACGGCTTGCTGCCGGTCAGCACAGAGCCCGCCGGTGCGCCCAGCCCCTTGGACAGGCAGAGCGAGACAGAATCAAACAGCTGCCCAAATTTGGCAGCCTCATCGCCGGTTTCCAGAACCGCATTCATCAGCCGCGCCCCATCCAGATGACAGGCCAGACCAGCTTGCCGAGCGAGCCCGGTCAGGGCCTGCAGACGGGCCAGCGGCTGGGCCACCCCATGCACGGTATTTTCCAGCGAAAGCAGGCGTGTGCGGGCAAAATGACTGTCTGGCGGCTTGATCGCGGCCTGAATATCGCCCACAGCCAGCCCGCCACAGGAATCAACCGGCAGCGGCGTTATCAGGGCCCCGCCCAGCACCGAGGCCCCACCGCCTTCATAGCGCACAATATGATAGCTCTCACCCGACAGAACCTCATCACCGCGCGCCAGATGGGTCAGCAGCGCACACAGGTTGGACTGGGTGCCAGAGGCGACAAACAGCCCGGCCTCTTGGCCCAGCCTGTCAGCTGCCTGCTCCTCCAGAGCTTGCACGGTTGCATCCTCGCCATATACATCATCGCCGACCTCAGCCTCAGCCATGGCCGCCCGCATGGCTGCGCTCGGGCGGGTTACCGTGTCACTGCGAAAATCAGGGTCCGGTCTGTTCATCAGGGGTCCGCCCTTTTTGACGGTTGAGAATAAAGAGACAAAAGCCGTTCAATCCAACATAGCCAGATACAGCTTGTCAAGCAGCCGGATACAGACAAAAAAACAGCCCGGCCTTAATCACGGGGGACGGCCGGGCTGCGCTTTCAGGAGCCGCTTTGGGCGGCTCCTGCGAGGCATTGGTTTTAGGATTTAGCGAATTCGGGGTAGGCCTCCAGCCCGGTCTCAGTCCGGTCGAGACCGTCAATCTCATCTTGCTCACCAGCCCGCAGACCAATGACCAGCTTGATCACATACCAGGCAATCGTTGAGGTCACGATAACGAAGGCCCCTACGCTGACAATCCCCAGGATTTGTGCGCCGATTGTCGCATCCGAATTGGACAGAACCACCGCCAGAGTGCCCCAGATACCAGCTACCAGATGCACCGGAATAGCCCCGACCACATCATCAATCTTCAGCTTGTCCAGCAGTGGCACCGCAATCACCACCAGCAGGCCGCCAACCGCACCGATGAACAAAGCCAGCACCGGAGACGGGGCCAGCGGCTCAGCGGTAATGGCAACCAAACCGCCCAGCGCACCGTTCAGGCACATGGTCAAATCCACCTTGCCGTAAATCACACTGGTAGCAATCAGGGCCGCGACGACACCCGCTGCAGCGGCGACATTGGTATTGATATAGATATTGGCGATCGCTGCCACATCTGCTGCGCTGCCCATGGCCAGCTGCGAGCCGCCATTAAATCCGAACCAGCCAAACCACAGAACAAAAGTCCCAATGGTCGCCAGCGGCAGGTTGGAGCCGGGCATCGGACGAATAGAGCCATCTTCGGTATATTTACCCTTGCGTGCGCCGAGGATAATCGCCCCAGTCAACGCCGCCCAGCCACCAACGGAATGGACAATAGTAGAGCCTGCGAAATCCAGGAACCCAGCTTCGGACAGGAAGCCGCCACCCCAGGACCAGGCACCTTGAATCGGATAGATGAAACCGGTCAGCAGCACGGTAAAGACCAGAAAGGCGGTCAGCTT
>JADHLK010000034.1 GCA_016780695.1 Alphaproteobacteria bacterium
GTAATCCCCGTCATCAAGCGCAACCTTGAGCGCATAGATGCCAAAATCCTTTATTGCTGTATCCACGGCAGCGCGGCTGCCTGATAATCCAGTGACTGCCGGGCCAAAATTTTCGGTAAATTCAGCTAAAATCTGCGGGCTGTCGCGTTCTGGGTCCACACTTATCATCACAATACCCAGCTTGCTTGCCTGCGGATCAATCTGGGCCGCCGCCTCGCCCAGCCGGTAGAGGGTCATCGGGCAGACATCCGGGCAATGGGTAAAGCCAAAGAAAATCGCCTGCGCCCGGCCAACCAAATCCGGGCCGGTGACAGTCCGGCCATCCCCGGTTTTCAGGGCAAAGCGCATTTCCTGCAAGGGCGGGAACGGGGCCGGCATCACCTTGCGCGCCATCTGCTCAGACAGATAGAAGATACCGCCTGCAACCAGCAATGCGGCTGCCAGAGCGCCGCCCAGCACCAGCTTTCGTCGGCCTGTCTGCATCAGGAAAGATGCGGTTGATGAACGGTAACGCGCTGCACTTCACGAAAGGCTGGATAATGATCGCCGCAAGCAAAATGCTGGGTTGCCCAATTATCCCAGATCGCCACTGTGCCGGGCGTCCATTTCAGCCGCATCTGAAAGCGCGGATTGCGCGCCATATCATAAAGGCAATCCAGTAAATGGGTTGATTCAGCAGGCGGCAGCTCATTGATCCGCACGGTAAAACTTTCATTCACATAGACTGCCAGCTCGCCGGTCACCGGATGTTTGCGTAAGACCGGATGGCTGGCCTGATGATCGGCCTGGTCAGCCCCAGCCAGCGCATCGGCCCGATCCTGCTGGCCGTATTCATGCACAAAGTCAAAACCTTTTTTGAGTGAATGCAAGGCGGTCAGCCCCTCCAGCATTTTGTGCATCGGCTCAGATAAATTGGCTGCGATAGCCGCCATATTGACCCAGAGCGTATCCCCGCCAACTGGCGGCAAATGCACCCCATGCAAGACAGCCGCAAAAGGCGGGTCAGGATAGCAGGACAGATCCGAATGCCAGACTTCATTTTCCGGCGGATTGTCCGGGTCATTGCGGATGATGATTATATCCTCATAATCTGGCACTTTTTGATACATCGGATGCGGCGGGGCCAGTTTCCCCAGCGCCTTGCCGATACTGACATGAACACCCGGTTCCGGGCTGACATCGCGGAAAATCAACACCTTGTGCTTCAGCAGGGCAACACGCAAGGCTTTGGCATCATTCGCACCCAACCCGTTATGCAGGGAGAGGCCCGATATTTCAGCCCCAAAACTGGCGGTCAGCGGCGTAATATTCATCTTGCAGCCTCCTGAACAGATCGCTTGTGAGATGGGTAAGGACCCGGTCCTTCTCCCCTCGACTTTTTCAGCCTTCAATCAAATTTGGCAAGCAAAAAAAAACCACAAGTCGTAAATTGGCCAGAAATGGCGAATTTCCCCTAGCTTTGACGGTGATCTGGCTGGTGCGAGCTGCTTTTCCCCGATTGGTCAAGCCAGCGGCCCGCCCGGTCTCGATACCCGGTCTCGATACCCGGTCTCGATAATTGCAAGGCACCAGTTTATTGGCTATAGTTTAGGTATAAAAGAATAACAGGTCACAACAGCCTGTCGGCATCGGCCAAGATAGGGGATATCCGCGGGGCCGCACAGTTCAGAATGACAGCGCTAGCGAGCCGGAGGGGGGAACAGAAATGAACAATGCTGCTTTGCTGGCTGAGCTGGGTTCAAATTTGCTTTCTGGTGCTGTGCAGGTGATAGATTTGTCTGGTCGGCTGGGTCCTGAAACGCCAGTGCTTAAATTGCCTGAGGATTTCGCCAAAAACTCACCGAAAGTGGAGATTCATAAAATCTCTGAATATGATGAGGACGGCCCTTATTTTGCTTGGAACTGGCTGGTGCTTGGTGAGCATACAGGCACCCATTTTGATGCCCCGCACCATTGGATTACCGGCCGTGATTATGATGATGGCTATACAGATACTATTCCACCGAAGAATTTTATCGCCCCGCTGAATGTTATTGATTGCTCAGCTGAAGCGGCTAGCGATGCTGATTTTCTGTTGAGCGCAGAGCGGGTGCAGGAATGGGAAGCTGAACAGGGCGAAATAAACGCCGGCGAATGGGTGGTCATGCGCACCGATTGGCATAAGCGCGCCCATGATGAGACGCTATTCCTTAATATGGATCAAGACGGTTCCCACTATCCCGGACCGACCGTTGATTGTATTGAATATCTGCTTGGCAAAGGTGTGATCGGCTGGGGCAGCGAATGTATCAGCACCGATGCCGGGTCTGCTGATACCATGCAGCCACCCTTGCCGGCACATACGCTGATGCATGCTGCTAACCGATATGGGCTGGCCAGTCTGGCGAATCTGGACCAGCTGCCTGCCAAGGGGGCATTACTGATCGCCGCACCGCTGAAAATAGCCAACGGAACCGGCAGTCCTATTCGGGCGCTGGCACTGGTGGCGCGCGCCTAGGCGATTGTCTTTCCAGACAGCGTATAAGAAGGTAAGACATAAGCTGCAGATTTGAGTAAAAGTAAAATAGCCAACCGCAAGACCAAGAGAGTTTCATGGCAGAGAGATCATTCAAAAAAGAAGTAGAGCAGCTGCGAATAGGCGACGGTCAGGTCTTCCGCGGTGAGGGGATATTGGCGATTACCAAGGCGTTGCTGGAAAATGGTGTCGGCTATGTCGGCGGCTATCAGGGCGCTCCGATCAGCCATTTGATGGATGTGCTGGCAGATGCTGAGGATATTCTCTCAGAATTGGGCGTGCGCTTTGAGGCGTCTGCTTCGGAGGCCACTGCCGCCGCCTCGCTGGCTGCTTCTGTGCATTATCCCATCCGCGGGGCGGTAACTTTCAAATCCACGGTTGGCACTAATGTGGCATCTGATGCGCTGGCCAATCTGGCCTCTGGCGGGGTGACCGGCGGGGCCTTGGTGATTATTGGCGAGGATTATGGTGAAGGCTCGTCCATCATGCAGGAGCGGGTGCACGCTTTTGCCATGAAGTCGCAGATATGGTTGCTGGACCCGCGGCCTAACCTGCCCTCTATTACCGCTGCTGTGCGGCATGGGTTTGAACTTTCCGAAGCCTCTAACACGCCGGTGATGATGGAGGTGCGAATTCGCTGCTGTCATGTGCATGGCAGTTTTGAGGCAAAGGATAATCAGCGCCCGCCGCTGACCGTTGCTGAGGCGCTGTCCAATCCGAAGCGGGATACGGGCCGGATTGTCTTGCCGCCTGCCTCTTATGTGCATGAAAAGGAAAAATATTCCAAGCGCCTGCCTGCCGCGCTGGACTATATCCGCAAGAACAAGCTGAATGAATTTTTTGGCCCTCGGGAAGCGGCGGTTGGCATTGTGGTGCAGGGGGGGATGTATAATGGCCTCATCCGCGCCCTGCAGCGTGTTGGTCTGGCTGATATTTACGGCAACAGCCAGCTGCCGATTTATGTGCTGAATGTGACCTATCCGCTGGTTGAGGATGAATTGCTGGGCTTTTGTGAGGGCAAGCAGTCGATTTTGATGGTTGAGGAAGGCCAGCCCGATTTTCTGGAACAGAATCTGCGCGCCATCCTGCATAAGGATAACAGCACCTTGCCGGTTTCCGGCAAGGATGTGTTTCCGATGGCTGGCGAATATACCGGCCAGGTGATGCTGGAGGGTGTGCAAAAATGGCTGGCCAAGGCGGCCCCGCATATGTTGCCTGATGCCAACCGCGCCCCGAACCAGCCCGCCGCAGATACCGATATGCCGGACCTGTCCAAGACAGTGCCGCCGCGCCCGCCGGGTTTTTGCACAGGCTGCCCGGAGAGGCCCATTTTTGCGGCCATGAAGCTGGTGGAAGAAGAGCTGGGCCCGCATCAGATTTCCGGCGATATTGGCTGTCATTTATTTTCTATCATGCCACCTTTTGAGATAGGCGGGACAACTATGGGCTATGGTCTGGGCCCGGCTTCCAATTCGGCTTTTCATGGGGGCGGGGAAAAACGGCCCATATCTATTCTGGGAGATGGCGGGTTTTGGCATAATGGGCTGAACAGCTCTATCACCAATGCCGTGTTCAATAAATCAGACGGCGTTACCATCATTGTTGATAATTATTATTCGGCAGCGACTGGCGGTCAGGATGTTCTGTCCTCACGCGCTGATAATAAGAGCAAGTCAACCAAGCATCCTATCGCTGCCGCTGTTGAGGGGGTCGGCGTGAATTGGGTGCGCCAGATTGACCGCACCTATGATGTTGGCGATATGCGCGATACGCTGCGCGAGGCGCTAACCACAGAGGAAGAAGGCCCAAAAGTCATTATCGCGTCTTCTGAATGTATGCTAAACCGCCAGCGCCGTGAGAGGCCCCAAAAAGCGGCCATGGTAAAAGAGGGCAGGCGGGTGGAGCGTCCGAAATTCGGTGTCGATGAGGATGTGTGCACGGGCGATCATGCCTGTATGCGCCTGTCCGGTTGCCCGTCTTTGACCTTGAAAAAGCTGGATGATCCGCTGCGCGATGATCCGGTTGCCTATATTGATCAGTCCTGTGTCGGCTGCGGAAATTGCGGCGAGGTAGCAGATGCGGCCGTGTTGTGCCCCTCCTTCTATCAGGCTGATTTGGTGCATAATCCGGGCTGGTTTGAGGCGCGCATGGCCGGCTTGCGGCGGGCGGTGATCGGCTGGCTGCAAAGGCGGCGCGCGGCAGGTCGGCTGCAATTTCAGCCAGCAGAAGGAAGTGGCGCATGAGCCATCAGCTGGATGATATTGTAAAGCTGGCGGTGCTGGCCGTTGGTGGTCAGGGCGGCGGCGTGCTGAATAGCTGGATCGTTGATCTGGCGGAATCAAATGGCTGGGCGGTGCAGGCGACTTCAGTTGCTGGGGTGGCCCAGCGCACCGGGGCCACCATCTATTATATTGAGATGCTGCCCAATGCGCCGGACCCACAGGCCCCGCAACCGGTTTTTGCGCTGGCTCCGGCTGAGCAGGATGTGGATATTCTGCTCGCCGCTGAATGGATGGAAGCTGGCCGTGCGATGATGCGCCGTTTTGTTACCGCCGACCGCACGGTGTTAATTGCCTCATCGCACCGGGCTTTGGCGGTGTTGGAAAAAACCGCCCCGGCGGATGCGATAGCAGATGACCGGGCGGTTTTGGAAGCGGCTGAGAAAATGTCCGCTAGGCTGGTGGCCTTTGATATGGAGGAGATAGCCCAGCAAGCTGGCTCGGTGATCTCGGCCAGCCTGTTCGGCGCTTTGGCCGGGTCCGGGGCCTTGCCCTTTCCGGCCAGCAGCTATGAGGAAACCATCCGCAAATCCGGCCGCGGGGTAGAGGCATCCTTGGCCGCCTTTCAGGCCGCACGCGAACGCGCCGAAAAAGGCGGGGTTGACCTGCCGCAACCAGTCAAAACAGCGGCTTCAGCTCCGCGCTTTGCAGACGGGCCAAAGCGGCTGCTTACACGCTGGCAGGCCCTCGAAGCCCGCATCACGGATATGCCAGCTGCGGTGCAGAAGCTGGCCCATGCCGGGCTGGTCAAGCTGGTGGATTATCAGGATTTGGACTATGGGGCGGCCTATCTGGACCAGCTGGCCGGGCTGCATGATTTGGACAAGGCGGCTGGCGGGGCTGATCGGGAATGGTTGTTCACCCAGCAGGCGGCCAAATATCTGGCCAATGCGTTATGCTATGATGATATTATTCGGGTAGCGGATTTGAAATCACGGGCGCCGCGCTGGCAGCGCATCGAAGAAGAAATGTCTGCCAGACCGGAAAATCTGTTGCAGGTGACCGAATATGTGCATCCCGGCGCAGCAGAATTTATCAGCCTGATGCCGGCCGGGCTGGGCCGGGCCATCGAGAAAAGACCGGCACTGGTGCGTTTTATTGACCGGCGGGTGAATAAGGGGAGGCGGGTGCGCTCTGATCAGATTGGCGGGTTTTTGATGTTCTGGATGCTGGGCGGCTTGCGTGGCTGGCGGCGCAAATTGCTGCGCCATGCGGTCGAAACAGCCCATATTGAGGGCTGGCTGGAAGCGGCCCGCTCGGCACTGGCAAAGGATTATGATCTGGCGGTTGCCATCTTGCGCGCCCGCCGATTGATCAAGGGCTATAGCGATACCCATACCCGCGGTCTTGGCAAATTTGACAAGGTGATGTCCGGGGCCGGTTTGCTGGCCGGGCGCAAGGATGCGGCGGAATGGACTGAAAGGCTGATCAGAACGGCGCTGGCTGACCCCAAGGGCGAGGAACTGGACGGGGCCTTGCAGACGGTGCGTTCCTTTGCGACTGACGGGCAGGCCTGACCCAGATGCAGAAACCGGGCCTTGATGGGGCGGGTATTGGCCTGCTGATCATGTTCACCGCTTTGCTTGGCTCCAATCAGGTGCTGATCAAGATTATGAACGGGGCTATGGACCCGATCTTTCAGGCTGGATTGCGGTCAGCAGCGGCCTGTGTGCCGGTCATCCTCTGGTCCTTATGGACAGGCCGCGCCTTTGGCTGGTATCGCGGTGAGTTCTGGCCGGGGGTGCTGAACGGTATTTTGTTCGGCATTGAATTCTGGTGTTTGTTTCTGGCGCTTGATTATTCCAGTGTCGCGCGGATTTCTATCCTGTTTTATACAATGCCTGTCTGGCTCGCTATTGCCAGTCATTTTACGGTTTCAGGCGACCGGCTGACCGGCCGCAAGATGGCCGGGTTGGTGTTGGCGGTGCTGGGTGTTGTGCTGTCTGTTTCCAGCCGCCCGGATGCCGAATTGGGCAGCCTGTTTGACAGCAATTTATTGCGCGGTGATATATTGGCCTTACTGGGCAGTTTTTGCTGGGCCGGTATTGCCTGGCTGGCCAAATTCAGCACGCTCAGACAGTGCCCGCCAGAGCGGCAGCTGCTTTACCAGCTGTTTGTATCGGCAATTATGTTGTTGCCACTGGCTTATCTGGGCGGCGAGTTGCTGCGCGATTTCCAGCCGGTGCATGGAGCTATATTCGCCTTTCAGGTGCTGGTGGTGATTGCCTTTGGTTATACGCTTTGGTTCTGGCTGCTGGCCCGCTATTCGGCCAGCTCAGTCACCTCTTTCAGCTTTTTGTCACCAACTTTTGCGGTGCTGTTTGGCTGGCTGATTCTGGGGGAGCAAATCGGCCTTTCCCTGATCAGCGCCCTTATCTGCCTGTCTGCCGGTATTGTGCTGGTCAATATGCCGATCAAAACACAGGCCAAAACATAGGCCAGCCAGACCCGTGCCCGCCCGCTTGATCGGCTGGTTGATCAGGTTTCAGGCCGCTTTTTGGCCACGCCCGGGCAATAGGATAATCCCCAGCCCGACCAGCAACAGAACAATCGCCATACCTACCCGGTCAGACCCGGTTGCCAGCACCAGCAGCCCATAGCAAAACGGCCCGGCAAAGCTGGTCAGCTTGCCGGAGACCATATACAGCCCGAACAGGCTGGCCTTGTCTGCATCCGGCGTATGGCGGGCCATCCAACTGCGCGCTGCTGCCTGGCACGGGCCGACAAAAATCCCCAGCATCGCCCCGACAATCCAGAAAACCGGCTTTGACGGGGCAAGGATTGCAACAAGGCCAAAAAGCAGCAGCCCCCACAGCGCTATGCGAAGCGTTGTCAGGCTGCCGAACCGGTCATCTGCCCAGCCGCCAGCTGCCGCCCCGACCCCGGCGGTGATATTCAACAATATGGCAAAAGCCAGAATCTCAGTTTGGGTAAAATCAAAAACACGGGCCGCATAAATACCGCCAAAGGCAAACAGCGTTACCAGCCCGTCATTGAACGCCATGCGCGCCAGCAAAAAGCGCAGCATATCCGGTATCGCAGCCGCTGTCTTGCAAGAGGCGACAAATTGGGTGAACAGCCGACCTGTCTGCGGGGTGGCTGGCAGCGAGGGCACAAACAGCATCATCGGCAGGCTGAATAGCAACGCCCAGAGCCCGGCAAAGACCATCGCCGCCCGCACTGGCTCCGCCGCCTGCTTGTCCAGCCCAAAGGGTGGCACATCTGGCAGGATCAGCACAGCCAGCACCAAAACCAGCGCAACAATCGCCCCGGCATAGCCAATACCCCAGGAAATACCAGACATTTTGCCGATACTGTCTGGCGGGGCGAGGCGCGCCAGCATGGCATTATAGAAAACAAAGCTGATTTCCATGGCAAAGATAGAGACCAGCGAAAAGCTGAGCGCCAGCCGGATAGAGCCGCTATCCGGGGTGGCCCACCAGAGGGCGGCTGTCGCCGCCGCCCCGACCAGCAAGCTGCCAACCAGACAGGATTTTATCCGCCCTTTATTATCTGCAAACCGCCCGGCAAAAGGTGCGGCGAGGGCAACCAGCAAGGCGGCACTGCCACTCATCCAGGCCCAGGCTGTAGAGCCACCGTCTGGCATGATCACGGTGGTGAAATAAACCGCAAAGACAAAGGTTGCGTGCAATGTCGGCACGGGCGAGGAAGCCCAATCGAAGAAAATCCAGCCAAAACGGGCGGCTTTCATCTTTTTTTGCGACAGCGTGCTCATGATGGGTTACAAGCTGCTTTTATTACGCCTTTCCGGTCAAGTAAAATATGCAGCACGGCCAAAACGGGCGGCCCCGGAGTTCGCAAAAGGGCGGTGATGGGTAAAAGGGCAAGCCGCGCATTGACCCGGCCTTTGCCGCCGGTCTATGCTGGGTCCGCTGTCTTTCCAGCCCTACCTTTTTTTCAGGAGCGCGCCCTGTCCCATTCATCTGAAACGATCCTGCCTCGCTCCAAATTGTATCCTCCAAGGTTGCAAGGTGTGATAGAGGCCGCGCGCCTGCCGGCTTTTGCATTGGGCGCAACGATGGTCGGTTATGGCGCGATTGCGCGCGAAGCCGGGCTGGATGGGTGGATGACAGTCGCGGCGACGATTGCTGTTTTCGGGATGCCGGGTCAGGTTGCGATGATAACAGCGGTGTCGGTCGGGGCCCCATTCCTGGTGATATTCATGGCCGTTGCGATGGCCAATATGCGGATGCTGCTGATCGTGATAACGGGCAGTGAGATGCTAAAGATGCACCAGCAAAAGATACCTTTTTGGCTGCAGCTGGCGCTGTTTCATATCATGGCGATTTCCACCTGGGTGCAGATGGGCTATGTGCGGGATCGCTATAGCGCGCCGGAATTGCTGAATTTCGTGCTCGGTTTTGCCTTGACCATTGCGGTTTTTGCGGTGGCCGGATCGGCACTGGGTTATTTTGCTGCAGATGTCATTCCGCCTGATATTTTGCGGGTGATGATTTTTGTTACGCCTGTTTATCTGCTGCTGCTCTTGATTAATGCCCGCCAGCCCGGCAATCGCCTTGCGGTGGTGGCGGGTGGGCTGTTCTGCCCGCTGCTCTATCCGCTGTTTGGGTCCTGGGCGATTTTACTGGCCGGGCTGGCGGGCGGGAGCGTGGGGTTGCTCTTGGTCAAGCTCTGGCCGGGGAGAAAACAGAATGGCTGAGATAAGCCCCTCTCTGATCAATCCGGGCTATATCTGGACGGCGATAGCGCTGGCGGCACTGGCGACTTTCCTGTGGCGTTTTCTGGGTGCGACACTGGGCAACAGGATACCGCCGGATGGCCCGATAATGGAATGGATAAACATGGTTGCCTATGCGATGGCCGCCGGGGTGATGATGCTGATCCTGACCTATCCGACCGGTATTCTGGCCAGCGCGACTTTGGAGATGCGGCTGGCCGGTCTGCTGGCCGGGTTAGCTGTTATGGTTTTTACCCGCCGCCTGTTCTTTGCGCTGGTTGCCGGTATCGGGGTTTTTGCAGTGGCTACGCTGCTGTTCTAGCTGCGGCTGGCCAGAGCAAGCCCCATCAGGTGATAACAAATCTGTGCAGCACAGAAATCACTGGACGGGTGGGCTGGCGACGGGGCCAGCTCTACCACATCCAGCCCGGCACAGACCCGGCCCTGCAGGGCAGAGGCCACCAGATCGAGTGCCTGATAATAGCTGAGCCCGCCCGGCACCGGCGTGCCGGTGGCTGGCAAAACAGACGGGTCCAGCCCGTCCAGATCAAAGCTGATATAGATTTGTTCTGGAAAATCCTCGGGCAGGGTGATGCGGCTGATTTGCCCACGCACCAGCTGCGGGCCATCATGGGCGATAATGCCATAATGCTGGCGTGCCTGCTCCTCTTCAGCTGAGAGCGCCCGCACCCCGATCTGGCAAATAGGCACACCTTCTTCAGCCAGCAGCTGCATAACGCTGGCATGGGAATGGGGCTGGCCCTGATAGGCTTTGCGCAGATCAGCATGGGCATCGATTTGCACAACCCCCAGCCGGCCCGGCAAGGCCTCTCGGATACCGCGCACCGCCGCCCAGCTGAGCGCATGCTCACCGCCCAGAATAACCGGCAAATGCCCGTTAGCGGCCAGTGCGTGGCTGTGCGTCTGTAACTCTGCCAGAACCTGCTCAATCGGGCCGGAACAGGCGATTGGCGGCTGTGTGAAGATACCGGCTGTGCAAGCCTGCATCCCGTCTGTGCTGCGCTCCAGCTGATGGCTGGCTGCGAGGATCGCGGCCGGGCCTGCGGCGGTGCCGCTGCCATAAGAAACCGTCTTTTCCAGCGGGCAGGGGATCAGCTGAAACAGGGCGGTGGCCGGGTCATTCTCTGCCGGTTGCAATTCTTCACCTAAAAACTGGTCTTGCCTGTCTGTCATGAGAGCCGTCCGGCAAAATCTTCAAAGGTAAATTCGCGGATGATCCGCAGATCATCGGTGTTGCTGTTCCAAACCGCCAGCGCGGGCAGCTGGACCCCGTTAAAGGTGGTGGTTTTGACCATCGAATAATGTGCCTGATCCAGAAAGGCAAGGCGGATGCCGGGGGCTGGGCGGCTGGCCAGCCGGTAGCGCCCTATCATATCTCCAGCAAGGCAGCTGGGCCCGCCCAGGCTTATCTCCATACCCTCTGCAACCTCCTGCATCAGGGCAGGCCGGTAGGGGGCTTCCAGAACATCCGGCATATGACAGGTGGCCGATATATCCAGGATCGCAACCGGCCCGTCATTTTCCATAACATCCAGAACCTCTCCAACCAGAATGCCGGCATCAAAGGCAAGCGCAGTGCCCGGCTCCAGCATGATCTGGGCAGCGGTTTGTTCTGCCAGCTCTTGCAAAAGCGTGATCAGCCCGTCACGGTCATAATCCGGGCGGGTAATCAAATGGCCGCCGCCCAGATTTATCCATTTGATCTGCCCGGCAACTGTTTCCAGCAGCGGGCCTATATGCGCGGCAAGCTGTTGCAGCGGGACCAGCCCTTGCTCACACAGGCTGTGAATATGCAGCCCGTCAATCCGGCTGGCCAGTTCCGGCTGCCAGTGCGACACCGGCAGGCCAAGGCGTGAGCCGGCAGCAGCCGGGTCATATTTTGCCACCTCTCCCAGCGGTAATTCCGGGTTAATCCGCAAGCCAATCTCAGCGCCGCCTGCCCGCGCCCGTCCGGCAAATCGATCCAGCTGGGCCGGGCTGTTAAAGATCACATGGTCAGAGAGATCGGCAATCTGATCAATTTCTGCTTCCCGATAAGCCGGGGAAAAGGTTGATAACAGCCCGCCATAATGGGCCCGTGCCAGCTGCGCCTCCCATAGGCCAGAGGCACAGCTGCCGGCCAGATAGCGGCTGTTCAGCCCGGCCAGCTCCCACATGGAAAAGGCTTTCAGCGCGGCCAGTATCTGTGCCCCGGACGCATCTGCAATCTGTTTAAGGCAGGCCAGATTTTCCTCAAGCCGCACCTCATCCACCACAAAGCAAGGGCTGGGCAGGCGCGTCAAATCCAGCGCTGCAAAGGCCCCCGGGCCAGCTGTCTTGGTTTCCATCATCAGCTATCTGTCCTTGCCTTAATCCGGCCTTGTTCTGACCGGGTCAAAAATCAAGCGGCGCATCCAGTTCGACATATTGCCAGGGCAGGCCGTTCCGGTTCAGCATTTCCATAAACGGATCCGGGTCCAGCTGTTCCATGTTCCAAACGCCC
>JADHLK010000035.1 GCA_016780695.1 Alphaproteobacteria bacterium
CCTTTTGGCCCAGCCTTATGATTAAGACCTTCGAATCATCCCTTGGGTTAATATACTGTTAATTTTTTGACAGAAAGGCAAGGCCAGCTGTCAGATTTTTGAGCGCAGCAAACCCTCGGTTTTTGATCAAAAAAACAGAGCAAAAACAGATATTTATAAAAATTTTCCAGAAAAAATACAGGTTGGCAGGCTTTTTGCCTTTTCTACAGCGAAGGAATTTTGGCCAGTTGAATTTTGGCCCATTGAATTTTTGGCCCATTGAATTTTTGCCGGGTCAGAGATTTTGGGGCGAGGGAGTAAAGGCATGGTGCATATTGTTGAAGACCGGTTTGAGGCGGCAGGCAAGCTGGCCGGTATTATGCAGGCCCGGATGGCCGAGGCGGTGCTGGTCGCAGGCGGTCTGAAGGGTGTTGCGGCAGGCGAGGCAGTCACCGCGCTGGTGGTCAGCAAAGCGTTTGCCGATGCACAGGGCGGTCAGGCCAAGCTGATTGAAGCCGCTCGCCAGATGCGCGCCAGCCAGATTATGATCATTGATGAAGCCGCAGCCGGTTTTGCCATCACCCCGGAATTGGGCGGTAAATGTTTGCTGCTGGATATGCCGGCCTCTGATAAGGATGTGTCGGCAGATCGGCATTACGGGCTGCAAATGGCGGCTACCTTGTTATGTGACAAGGACCGGGTGGCAGCAGCTGATGAGGCCAGCCTGGCCTTGCTGGCTCTGGCGAAGCGGGTGGCCCAGACAGATGTTACCGTCTTTGTGAACGGGCCGACCGGCACCGGCAAGGAGGTTCTGTCAAAATTCATCCATACCCATTCTGCCCGCGCCAAGGCCCCTTTTGTCGGGGTGAATTGTGCGGCGATACCGGAAAATATGCTGGAAGCTATTTTGTTTGGCCATGAAAAAGGCGCTTTTACCGGGGCCTCTACCGCCAATAAAGGGATTTTCCGGGCCGCTGATGGCGGAACATTGCTGCTTGATGAAATATCGGAAATGCCGCTGGGGCTGCAGGCAAAATTACTGCGTGCCTTGCAGGAAAAAACGGTGACGCCTATCGGCTCACAGACAGATATTCCGATTGATGTGCGGGTAGTCGCTACCACCAACCGGGAAATGGCTGAGGAAATCAAGCAGGGCCGGTTCCGCGAGGATCTTTATTACCGGCTGAATGTGTTTCCGCTGGTGACCAGCCATCTGGCCAGCCGGCCAAAGGATATTGCAGCGATTTGCACGGTGCTTTTATGCCGTCATCGCCCACAGCTTGAAACGCTGCCCTGGCTGGATCGCAGCGCGCTGGCAAAGTTGACGGCGCATGACTGGCCGGGCAATGTGCGGGAGCTGGAAAATGTGCTGCAACGCGCGCTGGTTCTGGCAGCGAGCAATGTGATTACCGAAAATGAAATCGTCATGGATAGCGCCTTGCATATGCTGGTGCCGGACACCGCCCAAGCGGCGCAGATGATGACCCGCACAGCCTGAGATGGCTGGCAGTAAGGAGCAAGCAAGATGAGTATTGGCACAATTGGATCAAAAATGGGCGGCTTGCATGAAACCGTCCTTGCCCGCGCCGAGAGCGTGCTGGCCCCGGAACAGGCCCCATACGGGTTTGCCGACAAGATGAGCGATGCGATTCAACAGGTGGCCTCTGCCCAGAATGAGGCTGCTGGCCTGGCCCGCGCCTATGAGCTGGGGCTGGAAAATGATTTGAGCAAGGTGATGATCAGCCAGCAGGTTTCCTCACTTGGCTTTCAGATGACGCTGAATGTGCGGAACAAGGTGCTTAGCGCCTACAAGGATGTGATGAATATGCCGGTCTGATGACAAAGGTCTGATGACAAAGGTCTGATGACAACGGTCTGATAACGGCAGATCGCACTGACAGCAAACAGAACAGGTTTTTTGGCAAACTGGGTGGATAAGATGGCTGACGCAACAACAATGGATAATGGGCAAACAGCAATCGCAGCACAATCTGGCGGCGGTATGCTCTCCAAGGTGCGGCGGATGACCTCCGATCCGTCTTTCCAGCGCTCCCTTCCCACGATTATGGCGGTGACTGTCATTGTGGTCGGGTTGGTGTTCTATCTGTTCATGCAAGAACCGAAGCGCACAACGCTTTATGCCTCCTTGCCGGAAGCAGAAAAGGCCCGCGTTGTCGAAGCGCTGATGAATAGCGGGGTTGATGTGGTGCTGGACCCGACCACCGGCGATGTGCTGGTGCCAACAAGTGATTACCACAGTGCCAAAATCTCGCTGGCTGCGCAGGGTTTGCCGGCGTCAGTGCCAGATGGCTATGCGGCAATCGGCGATATTCCGATGGGCTCCAGCCGCTCAATTGAGGCGGTGCGCCTGAAGCAAAGCCAAGAGATTGAGCTGGCTCGCTCGGTGGGTGAGATTGACGGTGTGGTGGCCGCGCGGGTGCATCTGGCGATACCGGAAAAATCTGTTTTTGCCCGCAATGCGGTGCCGCCCACAGCCTCTGTTTTTGTGCAGATGAATAGTGGCAGAACGCTGAGCAGCCAGCAAGTGGATGCGATCATCCATCTGGTATCTTCTTCTGTGTCCGGCATGGCCAAGAATGATGTGACCGTGGTTGACCAGTTTGGCAATCTCTTGTCCAGGCCGGTGGATGATCCCTCCAGCCTCCTCAGCGACAGCCAGCTGGAACATCGGATCAAGCTGGAAAGCATTTATCGCGCGCGCATTATCTCGCTGGTTTCGCCCTTGGTCGGGGCTGGCAATGTGACCGCCCAGGTCAATCTGGATATTGATTATACCCGTTCAGAAATGACCGAAGAAATGGTTGACCCGGAAGGCAACGCCCTGCGGTCTGAGCAACGCAGTCTGGATATAACCTCGGAACTGGCGGCTAAGGGTATTCCGGGCGGCGTGTCCAACCGCCCACCCAGCCAGGCTGAATTGCAGGCGCAAACAGAAAAGGAAGCGGCCGGTTCCGGCTCGCAGACCCGTTCCTCCAATGAGGTGCGCAATTATGAGGTTAGCCGCAAGATTTCAACGACGATGAAGCCGTCCAACCGAATTGAGCGAATTCAGGCAGCTGTGCTGGTGCGGGAAGCAGAATTTATCAATCCGGAGACCGGGCTGGCTGAAACCCGCCCTCTGTCCGAAGAAGAAACAGCTGAAATCCGTTCTCTGGTCAGCGATGCGATCGGCATCCAGGCAGATCGCGGTGACAGTTTAACAGTCAGCAGTGCAGCCTTTGTTTCCGCTATCGAAGGGGTGCAAAAACCCTGGTATGAGCTGGATTTTGCTGTAACTATCATGAAACAGCTGATGACCTTGCTGGTGATGGGTGTGGTTGTGCTGGGGGTTATTCGCCCGCTGATCTCGCGCATTATGGTGCCGGCCGCTATCGGCAAGCCGGGTGAGGCGATGGTCAATCTGGATGATGAGATTGATCTGGATACGGTTGAGATCGGCGAGGGCGAGAGCCTTGAGGATATCAAGGCCAAGCTGAAGCCGAAGAAACAGGCCATCTCTGCCGAGATGCTGGATACCGCCAATACCTATGATGACAAGGTGGCGATTATTCGGATGATCGTCTCGGATGAGGCAGGCCGCGTATCCAATGTCTTTAAGGCCATGATGAAACGGGATATGGATGCCTTGAATTAAGGCATCCGGCAGCCCAGAATGAAGATGTGACGGAACTATCGGGTAGAGGTTTGTGAAAAATGGCTGAAACACAGAACACAGAAGAAGAAGAACGCTTCTATGACCAGCTGACCGGGGTGCAGAAATCAGCGATTTTGATGATGCTTCTGGGTGAGGAGGAAGCCTCAGAAATTCTGAAGAACCTGTCACCAAAAGAAGTTCAGCATCTGGGCAGTGCGATGTATTCGGTCCAGGGGCTGGATCAGGATACGGTCAATCTGGTGCTGGATGAATTCCTGGCCATTATCAAGGAACAGACCAGCCTTGGTCTGGGGGCCGGCAATTATATCCGCAATGTGCTGACCCGCGCACTGGGCGATGACAAGGCGCAATCGGTCTTGAGCCGTATTGCCCCGTCCAGCTCTGACCGGCCTATTGAAATTCTGGACTGGATGGATGCACGGGCAATTTCTGAGCTGATTGTTGATGAGCATCCGCAAATTATCGCGCTGGTCATCTCCTATCTGGATTACGGGCTGGGGGCGGATGTGCTGGGGCTGCTGCCAGAAGATTTGCAGCCCGATGTGATAGGCCGTATCGCAACGCTGGAAACGGTCGGGCCGGATGCCCTGCGTGAGCTGGAAGATGTCATGCAGCGCAAATTCAAGGCCAATACAACCTTGCGCGCCTCACAGGTGGGCGGCGTGAAGGCAGCTGCCAAGATCATGAACTTTACCAAGCAGGCGATGGAAGCCCGCATTATGAAATCGCTCAGCAAGGCCGACAAGAATCTGGTGCAGTCGATTCAGGAATCCATGTTTATTTTCGACAATCTTATCATGTCTGATGACAAATCACTGCAAACCCTGCTGCGCAGCACCGATTCAGAAGATCTGATCCTGGCCCTGAAAGGGGCTGATGAGCCGCTGCGCGAAAAGCTGTTCTCTTGTATGTCCAGCCGCGCTGCTGCCAATCTGATGGATGAGATGGAAGCGCTGGGGCCGGTGCGCCTGACCGAGGTGCAAGAAGCCCAGAAGCGGATCATCAATGTCGCCCGCCGCCTGTCTGATGAAGGCACGATTGTGCTGGCCGGCCGCGGCGGTGATGATTTTGTGTAGGTAGCAGGCGAAAAGACAGGGATGACCAGCCATGGGTGAGGCAGCAGAACAGATGGAGGCGCTGGCGGATGCAGAGATCAGCCGCCTGATCAACCTGTCCCGCAAGACCGGTTTTGCGCGTGATGAAGAGGCCCCGGTGCGCCGTCAGGCCAGTTTCCGCAAGCGAACGCTGGTTGAAATCGCTATGGAAGCCAGCCAGAAACAGGCGGCGGCTGAGGCGGAAACAGCGACAGAAACGGGCCTGTCAGAGGGGCCGCAGGCAGAAACGCCAGCCGTCCCGCAAGAAGCCGTCCCGCAAGAAGCCGTCCCGCAAGAAGCCGCCCCGCAAGAAGCAGCCGCGCCAGCAGCCCAGCAAGAAGCAGCCGCGCCAGCCGCCTCGCAAGAAGCTGCCCCGGAGGTAACAGCCCCGGAGGTAACAGACCCGGAGGAAATAACTTCGGACCCGGCAGCCTTGGCCGAGGCGGAACAGGCGCGCGCCGAAGCAGCTGAAAAACAGCGTGCTGAGCAGATGCAGGCGGAATATGATCGCGGCCATGCGGCTGGTCTGGCCGAGGGTCAGGCGCGGGCGACAGCCGAACTGGAACAGGTAGTGGCGGCTTTTGAAAAGGCGCTGGCAGGTCTGGCCGGGCCGGATGTGCTGCAGCTGGACCCGCTGCGGCAAAAGATTGAGGGCGCGGTCCTTGGTCTGGCCAGCGCGCGGGCCGGCAGCCAGATCGATGAGATGCCAGAGGCTTTCGCCGACCGGGTGGAACAGCTGATAAGCCGCATCAAAGAGGCTACAGAGGCCCCGCTAATTCTGCTGGCAGAAGACGATTACCGGCTGATCGCCCCGCTTGCCCAGCAGCGCGAAAAACTGGCCCATTGTCGCTTTGCTGCAGAGGCCGGGCTGGCCAGGGGCGATGTCAGGATTATCGCAGGCGGCATCGGTCTGGATGACCAGCTGATGCAGACTGCCCCGCACAGGGAAGCCAAAGCAGAGGCCGATTCCCCGCACAGCCAGGAAGACGCTGCGTCTGACGAAGCAGTGGCGGCTAACCAGATTGCGGCTGACGAAGCAGCGGCGGCTGAGGAAAAAGCCGCGGCTGAGGAAAAAGAGGCGGGGGCCGAAGATGACCGGTGACGCGATACCCCATCCGATAGAGGCATATTCTGGCAGCCAGCAGCCGGATTATCTGCTTGGCCGCATGGATGCCATGCTGGGCGCGATAACCCGCCCGCAGCCGGTGCAGGTCTATGGCCATGTGACCCGCTATGACGGGCAGATGGTGGAATGTGACGGCTTCCCGGCGACAATCGGCACGCTCTGCCAGATCGAAACAGATCAGCCTGACCCAGCGATAGCTGAGCTGATCGGCTTTCATAAGGGCAATAATCTGTTGTCTTTGCATGATTTTGGGGCCCGCATAGAGGTCGGCGCACGGGTTGAGAAGCTGGATGATGGCTTTGCGATTCCGGTGGGGGAGGGGCTGCTTGGCCGGGTAACAGATGCGCTGGGCAATCCGCTGGATGACCGGCCGCTGGCCCCGCTCTCGGCGCGCTGGCCGCTGGCGGGCAAGAGCCTTAATCCGCTGCGCCGCCAGCTGGTGGATACGCCGCTGGATACCGGGGTTCGGGTTATTAATGCGCTGCTGTCCGTGGGGCGCGGCCAGCGCCTTGGCATCATTGCCGGCTCCGGGGTTGGTAAATCGGTCCTGCTGGGCATGATGTGCCGGTTCAGCGATGCCGATATTGTGGTGGTTGGCATGATCGGTGAGCGGGGCCGCGAGGTGGGCAGTTTTGTGCAATCCATCCTGACTGAGCAAACCCGCCAGCGCACCGCCATTGTCGCTGTTCCAGCTGACAGATCGCCCTTGCTGCGGATTCGCGGGGCTGAGCGGGCAACAGCGATTGCCGAGTATTTCCGCGATCAGGGCAAGAATGTGCTGCTGATTATGGATTCGCTGACCAGAGTGGCCCATGCGCGCCGGGAAATCGGGCTGGCGCTGGGTGAGCAGCCCACCTCCAAAGGGTATCCGCCGTCCGTTGTCTCGATGATCCCGCGGCTGATTGAGCGCACCGGTACTGGCGAGGCTGGGCAGGGCTCCATTACCTCAATCTATACCGTGCTTGCGGATGGCGATGATGCCAATGATCCGGTGGTGGATACAGCCCGCGCCATTCTGGACGGGCATATTGTGCTATCCCGCCAGCAGGCACAGATGGGCATTTATCCGGCGGTGGATGTTACCGCCTCGGTCAGCCGGGTGATGACCGATATCACTGATGAGGCGCATCAACAGGCGGCCCGCAAATTCCGCCGTTTGGCCTCAGTCTATCAGGAAAACCGGGATTTGATCCTGATGGGCGGCTATGCGCCGGGACAGGATGCAGAACTGGATGAGGCGGTCAGGCTCTGGCCTGGACTGATGGAGATGATCAGCCAAAAAGGGGAGGAGCCAGCCAATTTTGAGGCCAGCAAAAAAGCCTTGCTCGGCGCGCTGGGGGTTGGCTGATGGCCCGCAATGTTCTGGATCGGCTGGCTTTGCGGCAAAAGCTGGAAATGCTGCGTCAGGCTGGCAATATACGCACCGTGGCAGCCGAGCGCGCGCGCACGCTGAAAATGACCGAGCAGCTGAGCGAAATGGCAGAGGAAATCCGCATAGAAACAGGTGAGACAACAGCCCGGCAGCTGCGCTCTGCCAGCTGGTATGGCACCCGACTTGCTGAACAAATCAAGACAGCCGAGAGCCGCTGCCATTTTCTGGAACAGGAAATTGACAGTTGCCGCAGCCAGATGGCCCATGCGCTGCATCGCAAGAACCAGACTGAGGAAAAAAACCGGCAGCTGCAAAAACAGCAGGCTGAGGAAAAATTGCTCAAACAGGAAGCGGATTTGCCGCCCCGCCGTTCCAGGCACTAGGTAAAGCCATCCGCAACGGCTTTGCAGGCATAGGGTTTGCGGACAGGCTGGGTCCGGCCATTTATTCACATCATCTGGCCGATCTGGCATCCAACTTGCAAAAAAAAACCGGATTTTTACGATTCCCGCATTTTTTCAGGGATAACAGGCAGGCGCAAGATGACAGACATTCAGGCAACAGCACAGCCCCTTGCCAAGGCTGGCCAGACAGGCAGTCTGGGTAGCCCTGCCGAGGCCGCAAACAGCGCCGCCTTTAAGGGGCTTTTTGCCGTGCTGGACATGATCGGGGCAGAAGGGGCGGGCCAGACTGATCTGGCCGTCCGGCTGGCGGCCGCGATGGGCCCTGCAGAGCAAAAGGACGGCTCCGGGCTGCCCCCCGCTGAGGGTCCAGCTGATGCAGGTTCAGCGGATGCAGGTCCTATCGATTCAGGTCTTGCCGCTGCGGCCCTCCCAGCCCTGTCCGGCGGTCAGGATGGGGATGCGGGAAACCAGACCGGTTCACCAGCTGCTGTCAGCCTGCCAGCCGCGCTGAGCGCAAAAACCGCGCAGCACCCTGAAGAGGCCAGCGCGCCGCTTTCTGACCCGGCGCTGCAAGCCGCCATCCCGCGCCTGTCTGCTGATATTCTGACGCGATTCAGTCACGATGATCTGGCCCATCTGCAACATCAGGCGCGCCGGTTGCTGAAAGACGGCCAGCAAGCCAGCCCGAATGTGAAGGCGCTTGTGGCGTTGCTGGATGAAAAGCTGGCCCGGGCAGCGCGTAAAAAGACTGGCGAGGCGGCGGCTCAAAATAGCGCCCTGACAGAAAATCAAACAGCAGCGGCGGCCCGTAACGGCTTGGCTCCGCAAAACAGCCCGGCTGCACAGCCAGCCACGCGCCCGCCAGCCCAGCCAGAAACAGTCCAGCCAGCAGCACAGGCGGCGCGCAATCTGGCCGCGAATAGTCAGCAGCCTGCGCTACCAGCTGGCAGGGGCGCAGTCTCCCCAGGCGGCGCGCAGCCAAACAACCAGCCAGCTGGGGCTGGTCCTGATGCGGGTTCGCCGCGGGTAACACAAACCCTCTCTGGTCACCCCTCCTCTTACTCCCATTCTGGCAAGACAGAGCAGCAGGCAGCCGCCCAGAGAGTATCGCAGGCTGCCTCAACAAACGGGCCCACAACAGGCGCGCCCATAACAGGCAAGTCAGAAAGGCAAAAATCGCGTGGCCCACAGCTGGCGCTCAAAGCCAGCCAGCCAATAGCGCATGGGTCTCGTTTGCCGCAACGCCTGCCAGTTGAACCAGCCCCGACTCAGGCGCGGCCAGCTGATCCGATGCCAGCTGATCTGATGGCAGCTGATCCGATGGCGGCGGGCCGCTCGGCTGGCGCAGGTCTGTCGCATCCGGTGCTCTCTGCCGCACCGGGCAAGCAGCTGAACAGCGCCGAGCTGGCTGGCCACAAAAAGCGTGCTTCACTGAATGAGGCAATCAAAACAGACAGAACAGGGCTGCCCTCCCAGACCCCTTCCTCTGCCGGAAGCGCGGACAGGCCGGGCTTGGATTTGCTAGTTGCGAGGCCAGCCAGGCAAGCTGCGGAAACCGCGCTTGCCCAGACCCGTGCAGCGCACAGCCAGCCTGCAATGTCTGAAAATACCGATCAGGCAGAAGCAGCAGCTGAGGGCGGCGGTGCTGAGGATCGGGGAGCCAGCCGGGCTACTGGCAGCCAGTCAGGCCAGCCCGCAGGCTCGGCCAATGGCGGGGCTGTCTTGCAGCGGCTGAATATGCTGGCCAAAGGTTGGCAGGATAATCTGGTCAGGCAGGCAGAAAAAGCATTGCTGGAAGGGCGAGAGACGGTGCGTCTGGTGCTTAACCCCAGACATTTGGGGCGGCTGCAACTCTCGCTCGGTCTCGCCGGTGGTGAGGCGCATATCCAGATACAAGCAGAGAGTGGGGCTGCAGCCCAGCTGCTGGGCGAATCAGAAGCCCGCCTGCAACAGATGCTGGAGGCAGCAGGCTTGCGTCTCGCCAGCTTGAATACAGGCAGCGGCTTCGGAGCCGGCGGCCACAAATCAGACCAGAAATCAGGCCAGCAGCGGGAGATTGAAAACAGCTCTGGCCGGTCTGCAAAAGCCGATGCGGAAAAAAACCTGACTGAAAATTTAGATAAAACTGATAAAGAGTTTTTGAATATTCTGGCATGAGTCTATAGTACACAATTGAGGAACGAGGAAGATGGCGGAAGAAGAAGGCGAAGAGAAGAAGGGCAAAGGTGGTCTGGTCAAGATCATCCTGTTTGCGGTGGGCGGTCTGGTGCTGATTGGTGTCGGGCTTGGCGTTGGCTGGCTGGTTTTTGCTGGCGGCCAGCCGGATCCGTCTGAGGAAATTGAGACCATCATTGAGCGTAAGATGGCTGAGGCCGAAGCAGCCAAGGCAGCTGAGGCAGATAATGGCACACCGGAAAAAATATCCAAGGATACGCCGGAGCAAGAGCAGTTTGTGACCATCTATCACGAATTCCCCGGCACCTTTACCACTAATTTGCAAGGCTCCCGGCGTATGCTGCAGCTCGGTATCGGGGTGTCTACACAATATGATGACACGGTGATGCAGCGGGTTGAGGATCATCAGCTGGCCCTGCGTTCGGTCATTTTGAATGTGATGAGCGAATATACCGAAGAGGATGTCAAGGGCATGGACGGCCGCGAGCGGCTGGCCGCTGCCTTACGGGTGGCGATCAATGAAAAGCTGATGCTGCTGGAACAGTTTGGCGGCATTGAGGAAGTGCATTTCACTTCCTTTGTGATGCAATAGGCCGGCCCAGGCAAGCGCAGACAGACAGGGAACGGGAAAGTGGCTTCGACACGCAAATTAAGCAGTGATGAGGTAGATGCCCTTATTGAGGGGCTCGGCGATGGGGGCGGTGCCAGCCTCGATCTGGCCGATGGGGCAGAGGTACGCCCGTTCCAGTTTGGCTCGGATGATCTCTCCCTGCTGGGCGATTACTATGCTTTGCGCATGATCAATGAACGCTTTGCCCGTTTTGCCCGCTCGGTCTTTTTGCCGATGCTGCGGATTCAGCCGCGCATTTCCTCCTTTCCGCCGGAGGTCAAGAGCTTTGATGATTATTCAGCTGCGATTGAGAGCTTTATGAGCCTGAATATCAGCCGGATAGAAGAGCTGCGCGGCAATATCCTGATGGTCTTGGACCCCAATTTTATCTCTATCCTGACCAATGCCTATTATGGCGGCAAGATTGCGGCAGCTGGCCAGCGGCGCAATGAATTCACCACCACTGAAGAGCGTGTGATTGAGCTGATCACCGACGGGCTGAATGAGACACTGGAAACCTCCTGGCGGGATTTGACCCCTATTCATCTGCAGCTGCAGAGCCGAGAGGTGAATACCCAATTTGCCTCTTTTGTCGATGGCTCTGATCTGGTGATCATCTGCTCTTTTGTGGTGCAGCTGCCGAATGTGGATGCGGCCAATTTTGATATTATCTATCCGCTGCAGACGCTGAAACCGATCGCTGCCCAGCTGCGCTCTCGCGTGCAGTCTGACCGGATAGAAGATGATCAGAGTTGGCGCGAACGGCTGGAACGGGCGGTGCTGGAAATCCCTCTCAAACTGACCGGCCGACTGTCCGAGCCCAGCGTTTCCATGAACCGGCTGATCAGGTTAAAGACTGGCGATGTCTTTCCAATACAGGTCGGCGACGGGGTTGAGGTTTTGATGGATGACAAGCTGCTTTATCGCGGTGAGATGGGTGAGGTGGGCGGCCAGGCCGCGATCAGCCTCACCGAACGGATGCTCCGGTAGGATAGCCGCCTGTAGCATAAGAGGATTTTGGGTCTTGCCGGGCCGGAGGCAACAGGCAAGACAGCACAGAAAGGAAAAGGACAGATGGCAGAGGAAACAGGAAGCCCGGAAAAGGCTGCAGAAGCCACAGCCGGGGCAGCTGATTCAGCCAGTATTGACAATCTGCGGGTGCTGGAAAATAC